>JBMYUM010000302.1:5118-5340 GCA_049605375.1 Phycisphaerae bacterium
GACCTTGCCATTGTGGCTCTCTGCGACCAGTGAAAGGTCGAAGGGCGCGACAACGTCGAAATCAACACGGCCCCGCCAAGTCGACTGACGCGGTGTGCTCCAACGCCAACCGATTCGATGACCGCCTTTCCCGTCGGCTTCGACAAAGGTCTCGATGGCGTCCAGCGCTTCCTGTGCCAGTTCGATGTTCTTCGCACCGCCCTGCACACGGGCCGTCACGCC
>JBMYUM010000303.1:0-5334 GCA_049605375.1 Phycisphaerae bacterium
TCGACGGTGTAGCCGGTCGGAATCGAAGGGCCGCTGAACGAACGCATACGCGAATATTTGGCAGAGGGACTCTTTGCCAGCTTGCAAAGCACGCGCTCGCCGGCGAGCTCCATCACCTTGACGTTGGCGTCAAGGCCGACCCAACCGGCCGGCGGACTGTCCATCGTCATGCTGTCGAAATTCTCATTAATCGGAAGCGGCGGGGAAATTCGGACGCGTCCCGCACCTTCCAGACCACCGACTTTGGCCGTCACGGTGCCGGCACTGAACCCGGCCTTCGCATCAGCCATGAACTTGCCCGAGGTGTCAACCATGCCATGCACGCCATTCACACCCCACACCGCACCGGACGAACCCGAATCGATCTTCACGCCATTCGCATCAATGATGTGCCAGGTCAGTTCAGTCGATTCACCGGGCTGAAGCGTCACTTCCGCCGGCGTGATCATGAGCGTCTTCGGACGCTTCTTGTCCGCTGGCTTTTCCGACCCGAGTGCCGGCACCGGCTTATCCACAGGACCACCCGCCGTGCCGAGGCAATACGTGTGATCTGTCGTCATGAAGTAAACACGACCGTCGCCGATCGATACGGAACCGTTGAACTCAACGACAAGCCCGTCAGGACGTGTGAAAACATGGCTGTCCAAGACTTCGGCGTGATCGCCCGCATCCTTTACGATGCTGAACTGGCCGTTCACCTCACCCGCGTAGATAACACCGTCAGCCGTTACCACGGGACTGCCTTTCATCACGCGGCCGAGGTTGTGCTCCCAGTATCGCTCACCCGTCTTGGCATCAAGCGCCACCAGGTCGGCAGTGTTCGTCACAACATACACGCGACCGTTTGCCAAAGCCGGCGACGAGAAACCCGCCTTGATGCCGTCAGCGCGCCACAGTTCACCGTCCTGTGTGATCTCGCCTTCCAGTGATCCGTCAATGCAGACCACACGGCCCATCACACTGCTGTCCGGATTCTCTTTGGCGTGACATGCGTAGACATACTTGCCGTCTGACACCACCGATGTATTGATCCCGCCGCGGAGTGTCAGGTGGTACGACCAGACCTTGCGACCCGTGCGTGCCTCCATCGCATAAATATGACCATCAGCGTTTCCACCGATAAGCAGGCGGCGCCCGTTGATCACGGTCACGATCGGAGTCGAATAAGTGGTATCGAACGGCTTGCCGCCAGGCTGACCGATCCAAATCAAGTCACCGGTGTTCTTATCGAATGCGAGGTAGCGGTGGCCGGCCTTCTTCTTTCCTGAGCCCCAGGTTGAAAGGATGTAAGTGAAGCTGATGATGACACGATCTTCGTCGATCACCGGCGTATGCAAACGACCGCCGTAACCACTTTCGCGACCGTATTCTTCGGTCAGCGAACGCTTCCAACGGATCTTCCCGTCCCAGGAAAAGCAAAACAGCTCGCCCCCGGTTCCGTGGGCGTAGATGTTTTTCGTTTCCGCATCAACGGCGACCGATGTCCATCCCAGGCGGTTCTCAACGATGTCGGTATGGAAGACGTTAAACGAATGGCTCCAGATCTCTTTGCCGGTCTTGGCGTCGAGACTGACGACCTTCTCACGCAGCGTCTCGTCGACGCCATCCGGAGCGATCATGAAGAGGCGACCATCGAGATAGGCAGGCGTGGTTCGGCCACCCATGTTCGACCGCCACAACAGGTTTTCACCCTCTTCCGACCAGGTCTTGACCGGTGCCGGCTCTCTAGAAACCCCACACTGCTCCGGACCGCGCCATGTCGACCAGTCGTTGGCCGAACTGACGGATACGGAGAGCGCCACGATAGCGACGATTTGCCAAAGTGCCCTTCTCATGTTTCCTCTCAAAGGTTGAAGCAAGTCTGTCGGTGGTCGATTTCGACCACCTTATTACGTATTACCCCGCCCGCGAAAAAATCGTCGGGCTTTCATTTCGCTACGCGGCAGCGAGCCTTCGGTCACCACCTCTACGCGCGGCCTCACATGAACCGCGTCTCGTATCGCCTGTTCCACAGACGCCGCCAATTCTTCGGCTACGGAACTCCCGGCCGCATGCTGCCTCAACTCCAAACGAATGAGGAGCGTTCCAGCATCCGTGGAATCGTCCCAGAAAATTTGAAATTCCGCCACCTGCTCGAAGCGTCGCACCACATTTTCAAGAGCAGACGGAAAGACGTTTACACCACGCACGTGGATCATATCGTCAGTGCGGCCAATCACGCCAGCCTTCAGGCCCATCAAACCGTTCCGTTCCGACAATTCGACCAGATCACCGGTACGATACCGGATCAGCGGACTCTCCCACCGCCCCAGATTGGTCAGCACCAACTCGCCGCGCGTTCCGGGGGGAGGCTGCTCCTGCGGCGTACCGCTCGGAAACATCGGTGTACCGGACTCGGGATCAACGACTTCCGCCACAAATTCGAGCTCATTGACGAAAACGGTTCCCGGCTCCGCTTCCACCTCGAACCCCCAGGCACCGATTTCCGTCATCCCGACATGATCGAAGACTCTTGCTCCCCAACCCGATTCCATTCGATGCCGGGTCGACTCAATTCCCCCGCCAGGTTCACCGGCCACGATGATGGCTCTGACCGGCGACTGTGCCAGATCGACGCCCTCGGCCTGTGCGACTTCCACCATCCGCAAAGCATACGTGGGTGTGCAACAAAGAACCGTGGCGCCATGTTTCTGCAGGTAGGCGAGTCTGGCGCTGGTCGACATCCCGCCTGCGGGGAGCACCATAGCCCCCATGGCCATGGCCGCCTCATACGCCCCCCAGAATCCGATGAACGGACCAAAGGAAAACGGGACAAAGACACGATCAGCTTCGGTCACCCCCGCAGCTTCAAGCACAACCCGCCAGCATCGCTTCCACCAATTCCATGAATCGCCCGTATCGAGCCAGGTTACCGGGGTCCCTTTTGAACCCGACGTCTGATGGACGCGCTGAAACGAAGTGGCGGGGATGCTCAGATTCGTTCCATAGGGTTGGTTCGTCAGCTGATCAGCCTCGATTTCCTCACGGGTTGTGAACGGGATCGCCTGGAAGTCTGCCATACTCTGGAAACGCATGGCTCCGGTGTCGTCCGCATCAATGGGCTGTTTGGCCCCCACCAGCTTCTGTCGATAAAATTCGTTCTGCGGCAGGATGCGCCCGAGAAGACTGTTCAACGCGTTGAGTTGGGCGTGCAATACCTCGGCACGTGTCAGTGACAGAAGCTGAGAAGGTGACGTCGCCTTGTCCATCAGAGTGATTGGCCCGTTGATCGCGTTCGAGTTTGAATCCGACCACAAAAACCTATTCAAACCAAGCCGGAAAGCAACCGGTCGCGGGTTTGGCGACAGAATCACACATTTGGGATGCGAATGCCACCGCAATGTTCAGCTCATCGATCCGGCAACTCGATGGCACGGTCGTCTTACTTGAAACTGATGAGAATGACGGCTAAACACTCTTGTACAAGGCCAGCGAAGCCGCGTGTGCTCGCCATCTGGATCCAGCGCGTCGGAGTGTCTCAGCATGCGAATTGCTCATCTAGCTGCAGGAGCCGGCGGCATGTATTGCGGCAGCTGCCTTCGCGACAATCGCCTGGCGGCGACGCTGATCGAGCAGGGCAAGGATGTCGTTTTCGTGCCGCTCTACACACCGGTTAAGACTGATGAAGAGGTCGTCACGAATGCACCGGTGACGTTCGGCGGGCTGAATGTCTACTTGAAGCATGCCAGCGGGCTCTTTCGTAGACTGCCCCGCTTCATGGAAAATCTCCTTGATTCGCCTTCGCTCCTTTCCGCCGTCACCAAGTGGAGTTCGAAGCCGGCCGCAGAACTGGGTCCTTTGACGCTGGCGGTCCTGAACGGTAACGACGGTGCCGTCTCGACCGAGTTTACCAAGCTGATTGACTTGATGAGGCAGATCAATCCGTCCGTCATCAACCTTCCCAATCTGATGTTCGCCGGTGTCGCTCCGCTGCTCCGTGATGCCCTTCGCGTACCCGTGCTTTGTACGCTCAGCGGGGAGGATATTTTCCTGGATGAGTTACCATCCGAGCACCGCGATCAAGCGCTTGCGCTGATCGCATCAGGTTCAGCGTCCATCGACGGATTCGTCGCTTTAACCCACTACTATGCCGATCACGCTGCGACACAATACGGCCTGCCTCGCCAGAAGATTGACGTTGTCCCCATGGGATTGCGAAGCCAGGATTTCACAGCTGACAGCGAGTCAAGACGCGGCGACACGACCTTTACCATCGGCTACATGGCTCGCGTCTGCCAGGAAAAGGGCCTGCACCAGCTCATCGACGCGCTGAAAACGTTGACCGCGCGCGGACGCACATGTCGAGTGGAAATCGCGGGATACGTCGGCCCCAATGAAAAGAAGTACCAGCGTCAAGTGCTTGACACTGTCGCGCAAGCGGGTTTGAGGGATCGAGTGGTGTTTCACGGGGAAGTGTCGCGGGAGGAAAAGATCTCACTTCTCCACCGCATGGACGTGCTTTGTGTTCCGACCGTATACCGTGAGGCCAAGGGGTACTACGTCCTTGAAGCGCTCGCTGCCGGCAAGCCATTCGTAAAGCCAAGACACGGCAGCTTCATCGAACTTCACGAAGCGACGCAGGGCGGACTTCTTTATGATCCATCGCATCCGGATGGCCTGGTGGACGCTCTTTGCCATATGATGGACAATGATGACGAGCGGAAGGCGATGGGCGCACGCGGGCGTGACGTCGTCCATCGTGAGTTCAATGACAAGGTCATGGCGGAACGCATGTGGGCGTTGTATGAGCGTTTCGCCAAGGCAAATGATCAGGCCAACTAGCGGGCAACCAATCGCCATCAACAACGCGTATCTGATGAGAGCTTTGTCAACATGCTTCATGCATCCTCAATTCGCAAGCACTATGCGAGTCCCGGCGGTGACATCTCGATCTTGCGAGACCTGTCACTCGAGGTGAGCGGCGGCGAATCCGTGGCTATCATGGGACCATCGGGAAGCGGCAAGAGCACCCTGCTTAACATCCTGGGGGCGCTCGACCCGCCATCCGGCGGTGTTTTGAAGATTGGAGAGATTGCCCCGTTTGATCTTCCACCGAGTGAACTGGCCTCTTTTCGAAACCGGCACATCGGCTTTGTTTTTCAAGAGCATTATCTGCTTCCGCAATGCACGGTGCTGGAAAACGTCCTGCTACCATCTCTGGCCTACAAACGTCCGTCGTGCCGGGAACGGGCGGTCGCCCTGTTGAAAGAAGTCGGCCTCAATGATCGTATGAGCCATCGCCCCAGCCAGTTGTCTGGCGGTGAGCGACAACGCGCGGCACTGGCACGTTCACTG
>JBMYUM010000304.1:0-5333 GCA_049605375.1 Phycisphaerae bacterium
CTGCTGCTTGACACTGGTCTTGAACTTCACACGGAATCTGCCTTCATAGGGTCGGGGCGCGAACTCTGGCTCGGTCAGCGTGAATACATCACCTGCAACTGTGGCAGGACCCTGCAGTCGTTCTGCCTTGATGCCGTGGGCACGTAACAACTCGACCAGTTCCGTCCATTCGGGCGGCACCACGTAGGCAAATGGTGGCTCGACGGAATCGACAACAGCTTCGGCCCGAAAGCGACCGATTTCCATCTCCATTTTTTTGGCAGCGTTGTACCGAATCCGCTTCGAACCTGAGATCCGGCTTTCGCTGACAGTATGCTCGAAACCCTTAAACGTTACCGGTTCGGCTTGTTCCCGATGCTTGAATCGAATGGGCAATCTGCCTTTGGCCATCGAGGCCGCCTCCGCGGACGACTTTGCCCATGCACTTGTCAGCGCATCGGCCTCACGCACAGCCTTCTTCAGTGCTGCCGGGTTCTTTGCGATGGTCTTCAGTGATTGCAAGATCATATTGTACTGGGCCATGACACGTTGTTTGTATGGCTTGAGCATGTGCGTTTCGATCAACAACGAAGGACGATTGAGCAGTGTGACATATCCGGTTGCGTAACGTGGCGTAAAAACATGATCTGCCATGCCCTTGTTTGGCGCTCGTGAGTCCAGCAGATTGAAATATTCAACCGGTACGTGGCCTGCTTCAACCAGTGCTGCCGGAACTTTGTCGATCCACTCATCGGTTAACCATTGACGGACCGGTTCTTCCATCATCGCCATGCTGGCAAAACTATAACCCACGTCATACTGCCAGTCGCCGCCATCGGTCGTATGCGTATCGATGAAGAAATCGGGCGACCAGGAATTGAGGGAATGGATGAGGCTGCGGGTCTCAATGGCATCGAGCTTCATGAAATCGCGATTGAGGTTGAGATTGCGAGCGGTCGTTCGCCAACCCATTTCTTTCGGACCATTCTGATTGATTCGCGAAAACGGCCCAAACCGTTCGTGCCCGTCGGCGTTGAGGATCGGCGCGACGACGAGAATGACATTCTCGAGGACCTCCGCGTGTTTTCCATTCAACGCGATATCGCGCAGCAGCATCAGGCTTGCGTCTTTGCCGGCACATTCGCCGGGATGGATTGCGTTCTGAATGAAAACTATCGGGGCATCGTTGCTTTCGAGCTGTGTTGCGTAGAAGAATTTCTGCTTTGAGAGCACCAGCAAAGGCAATTCCCTTTGCTGCGCGCTGTAGCCGAAAAGCTTAAAGTCGATGTACTCCGAGCGCATCGCCAGCTGCTGACAGAATTCGACACATTCGGCGTGCTTGGATGTTTCCTGGAATTGAGTCTGTTCTGCTTTCGTCAGGAGTCTCGGGTCTGCCATCTTTGATGGGGCTTCGCCGACTTTCGGCGCCTGCGCATAGGATGCGGTGACCATCAACGTTGCGATCATGACCAGGCCGAACTTCGTTGACCGTCGAAGCAGGATGGCAAGATTTGCGAGTTTCATCGTGAATTCTGGTTCACGCATTTCCAATTGGCTCATGATTTCGTTCGCTCCCGGCATTTTTGATAGACGCCCCATGGTTCGATCAACGTTGCAAGAACGATATGAGCGAAATCAAAATTCGGCAACTCAGGTGGATCGCATCGAGGGGCTGCTCCTGGGGCAAGCGGGCCCGTCCAGCGAGACTCTTTGCGGATGCTGCGCCAACGTGTCATAATGAGGATGGGTTTTTCAAAGAATGGTGGAGATAACCAGATGAAGCGCACGCGACGTTTGACGATGGCAATGCTGACAATGCTCTCTTTCGCCTCGCTGCCGGGTACGGCACGCGGTGATGAAGGGATGTGGCTGATCAACCGCCCTCCGATGGAGCAGTTGACGAATGATTACGGGTTCACGCCTGACGAAAAATGGTTGGAGCATGTTCAGAAATCGTGCGTTCGTATGGGGCGCGGAGGGTCGGGTTCGCTGGTGTCTCGACACGGACTGGTGATGACCAACCATCATGTGGGTCGTGGACAGTTGGCCAAATTGAGTACGCCTGATTGGGACATTCTCAAGGATGGCTTTCTCGCCCGTCAACTGAACGAAGAGCTGAAGTGCCCCGATCTCGAAGTGAACATCTTATGGGAGATCGAAGATGTCACGTCGAAGATTGAAGCGGCCACTTCCGGTCTTTCTCCGGCGGATGCTGTCGAAAAGCGCAATGAGGTCATCGCCACGTTGACCAAGGAGTCGCAGGAAGCCACCGGCCTTTTCAGTGAAGTCGTCACTCTTTACCACGGTGCTCGTTTCCATTTGTACAAGTACAAGCGATATTCGGATGTACGGCTGGTGATGGCGCCGGAGTCTGCGATCGGCGCTTTCGGTGGTGATACGGACAACTTTGAATATCCCCGCTACTGCCTGGACATGTGCTTCTTCCGAATTTACGAAAACAAGCAGCCGCTCAATGCCGAGCACTACTTTGAGTGGAGCGGAAAGGGAGCCTCCAAGGACGAATTGGTGTTTGTTGCCGGCCACCCAGCACGGACGCAGCGGCTCTATACCATTGACCACGTGAAATTCCTGCGGGATGTCGATTATCCCAGCGCGCTTCGTCGTATCTGGCGCCGCGAAGTTCAGTTGTTGAATTTTTCTGCTCGGAACGCTGAGAATGCTCGTATTGCCGCCAGCAGCCTTCTCTCGCACCAGAATTCTCGCAAGGCGTATACCGGTATGCTCGGTGGCCTGCTTGATCCTGCCATCTTTAATGCCAAGCAACGTGCCGAAACGAAACTGCGCGAAGCCGTCATGAAGAACTCCTCCTACGCTTCGAAGTGGGGTGATGCCTGGGAGAAGATCTCTCAGGCTCAGAAGCGTTACATGGAGTTTCACGAGTTGGATCGTGTACTCCGAGGTCGTCGCGGCGCATTCCGTGGGCGTTTGCCCGGTACTGCGCAGGCACTGGTCCGTTATGCCGAGGAACTCCAGAAACCGAACGGTGAGAGACTTCCGCAGTACCGAGAGTCATCCCTGGAATCGACGAAGATCCAGTTGCTGTCACCGGCGCCCATTTATCCTGTGCTCGAGGTTGATCAGCTGGCTTCCGGCTTGCGCCTGATGGCAGAGACGCTTGGTGCGGATCATCCTGTCGTCAAGACGGCCTTGAAGGATATGTCGCCGGTCGATCGGGCACGGATGCTGGTCGAAGGTACGCGTGTTGGTGACATTGAGTTTCGCAAGCAGTTGATGGCTGGTGGCATTGCGATGATTTCCGCAACGAATGACCCCATGATTCGCTTCGCGGCTGCACTCGAGCCGGAGATCACCGCACTCCGTGACCGTTTTGAAGCAGAGGTCGAATCGGTACAGACGGAAGCCTATGCGCAGGTAGCGGCAGCCAAGTTTGCCATCGAGGGCGAGTCTTCGTATCCGGACGCCACCTTCTCACTTCGTTTGTCTTATGGAACGGTCAAGGGCTACAACGACGGCGATCAGAGCGTCAAGCCTTTCACCGATTTTGCAGGCCTCTATGAGCGATTTGAATCGCGCGGCGGCGTGCCTCCTTTCCATCTGCCCAAGCGTTGGGAAGAGCGTCGCTCATCGATTGACCTGACCACGCCGTTCAATTTTGTTTCAACGAATGACATCATCGGTGGAAATTCGGGAAGTCCGGTGTTCAATAAGAACGCTGAAATTGTCGGACTCGTCTTCGATGGCAACATCCATACCTTGGTTTGGAATTCGGCGTATACGGATCGCAAGGCGCGTGCCGTGTCCGTTGACTCGCGTGGAATCGTTGAGTCACTTCGGAAGGTTTACGGCGCGAACGAGTTGGTGTCGGAGTTGCTCGGCAATTAGTCGAGGTTCAATTAGTCAAGGTTACGACGCTGTTCCGTGTGAGTCTGCGTGCCCGGGCTGAAACAGGCCCGGGCACGATACCGGCATCGACAGGCAGAAAGAACTGCCGAGAGAATTACAGTGCCCGGTGGCCGATATCTCGACGTACGAACGCGCCATCGAAGTTGATCATGTCGCTTGCGGCGTACGCTCGTTCGGCTGCTTCCGCGAGTGTGTTTCCTAGCGCGGTCACCCCCAGTACGCGGCCGCCGCTGGTTAGCACCGTGGGGCCGTCGCGTTTCGTACCGGCGTGAAACACAACAACGTCATTACCAAATTCTGAAGCGACGTTACCCAGGCCCGTGACTGGGACCCCCTTCTTGTAGCTTCCTGGATATCCTTCGGCACACATAACGACGCAAATGGAAGCCATGTCTTTCCATCCAAAGGGGATATCTGCCAGGCGTCCGTCCACGCAGGCGAGTAGGACTTCAAGCAGATCGCCATCCAGACGCATCAGGATTGCCTGTGCTTCGGGATCGCCGAAACGACAGTTGAATTCGAGGACCTTCGGCCCGGCGGGCGTGAGCATGAGCCCTGCGTAAAGGACTCCCTGGTAGGGTCGGCTTTCGTTCCTCATTGCATCAACAATCGGGACGAGGACACGCTTCTCCACTTCCCGCATGATGTCTTCCGTAGCGCGCGGTGCAGGACTGTACGCGCCCATGCCACCGGTGTTCGGGCCCGTGTCGCCCTCTCCCACGGGTTTATGATCCTGCGCGGTCTCTAGCACATGAATGGTCTGACCGTCGACTAACGCGAGTACCGACAGTTCCTCGCCGGTCAGTTTTTCTTCCACCAGAACCGTGCTTCCAGCTTCACCAAACTGGCGATCGAGCATGATTTTTTCGAGCACCAGTAGTGCCTCGGCGGGGTCCTCGCAAACTGCCACGCCCTTTCCAGCGGCCAAGCCTGCAGCTTTCACGACAAGGCCGTTCTCTCGCGAAGCAACGTAGCCCTTGGCGAGTTCGTAGTCATGAAAGATTTTTGCGTCGGCAGTGGGGACGTTTGCTGTCTTCATCACGGTTTTGGCGAAGGCCTTATCACCTTCCAGTTTGGCGGCGGCACGACTGGGGCCGAATGCCTTGATCCCTACGGCTTCCAATCGATCGACGAGCCCGGCACAGAGTGGCGCTTCGGGTCCGACGACAACCAGTTCGGCTTTCTTTTGCTGTGCGAACTCTACGATCGCATCGATGTCGTCGGCCGCAATCGAGATGTTGGTGGCCAGGCCGTGCGTTCCTGCGTTTCCGGGCAACGCAAAAATGGTTGGTTCGAGTTTGGATTGGGCGATGGCCCAAACGAGGGCATGTTCTCGTCCGCCGCCCCCTACTACGATGATGTTCATGTCTGCCTTCGCTCTTGGAAATTAGAGTTCTGCTCGCGCCACTCGGATGTGGACATGATGATGCGCTGGGGCAACGCGTCAACGGCTGCCTCGATGTCGTTTC
>JBMYUM010000305.1:0-5324 GCA_049605375.1 Phycisphaerae bacterium
CGTCGCCATCTACGTTGCCATCCACGTTGGACGCATAAGAGCATGCTTGGATCGGAGATCCAAGCATGGCACCCGGGGGCGTTTCATCGGACTTGGGCATGACACCCGGTTTCGAAGCATCGGACTTGGGCATGGCACCCTACACAGGTTGCAGGAATGATACCAAGCAATAAGAAGTGCAAGTGTCGGGCCAGGGCCCGACCTACCACGTCGCCAAACACGTTGCCATCTACGTTAGACGCATAAGAGCATGCTTGGATCGGAGATCCAAGCATGGCACCGTATTCGATAGGCTTGGGTGTATTGGATTATCTTCGGCGACAGCACGTTTCGTCAGCGCCAGCCAGAACCTCTTCCAGCATACCACGCGAGGAATTCATGAATTCCTTCACGTCGACTTCCCCTTCGTCAATTCGTCGCAGGACCTCTCGTTGGGACACGTAATCGAAATTGGTGATTCCGGCCTTGCTCTGCAGCATTCGCCACGCTTTTCGTCGTTCGACGCAGAACAGGACCATCTGCCGTGACAGCAGCATGTCTTGCGGCGGCTGGTCTCCTACTTCAATCTTTGCGACGACTCGGAAATCAGGCACGAATGCACGGTGATCAGGATCGCGGAATCGGCGGTGGACGACATCTTCCTGTGTGATTCTTACGAGCATGTCGTCGAGCCTGATCAATTCATCCGGATTCTCATCGGTCACTCGTTTGAAATGCCTGCGGAATCTAGCTTCGGTCGCGGCCCAGTGCGCAACGGTGTAGGTGTAGCGTTCGCCGTTTGCCTTATACGTGGTGGTCCACCAGTCGGTTTTGGACGACGGGTTGCCCTGCAGGCTGAGCGCCGTGCCGTAGCTTTCGCCGCCGTGCGGGTTGAATACGAATTCCGGCATGCCGCGGGAGTCGCGAATTCTCTTGGCCTGGACGCCGGCCATGCTATCCCCGACACCATGTTCGGGCTGGCAGGTGGTGAAACACTGCAGGAATGCCGTTCCGCGATAGCTGAGTCCGTCGAGGATGCTCTTGTAGAGTTTGGCGGCGTTGGCCATGGATACTTGTGCGACAAAGGGCGATCCGTGTCCTGCCATGAAGATCTCAGCGAGTCCCTTCTTTTCGGTAAGTTTTCCCTGCGTCGCTTCACCGATCTGGTTCATATCGAACCCACCCGGCGACGGGCTAGATTCTGAGTTCTGACCGCCGGTATTGGAATAGACCTGGGTGTCGAGCATAAGGACCTGCACGTTGGGTCGATTCTGCATGATGACTTTGGAGACATTCTGGAAGCCGATGTCGCCGAACCCTCCATCTCCGCCGACGGCCCATACTTTCGGCAGCTCGCGGATCTCCCGCTCGGTCATGATGGTGTCGGTCATGTGCTGCAGGTCGAAGAGATCGTGCTCATCGAATCCGTTGGCGGCCTCGTCCATGATGAGGTCGGCGAGTCGTTCGGGCGTTACGCTACGTCGTGCGTGATCCATAACAAAGCTCTCACCCACGAGCCAGGCTACGGTCGCACCATCCTGGAACAGCGAGTTCATCCAGGGGTAGGGATGCGGGTTGTTGGGCGGCGTCGAGCCATAGACCGTATTGCACCCCGTGGAAGCGCCCATCGCCATGACGGCCATTCCGTTTGCGAGGCGACCATCAATCGACTGAAGGTCTCTGTGATTGTGCGCATCCTGTTCCAATGTCATCGCGATGGCATTGATCAAATCGCTACCCGTGATCGCCTTTCCCTTCGTTTGCCGTTCGGCAACGTCCGCCGGGTCTTCCCCTCCCAAACCCATGAGTACGGTAAGGACGGCCTGTCGGATTCGCTCTCCCGTGTCGGCATCTTTTTCGTTGATGCTCTTCAGGCGCGCTTCGCCTTCGGCCTTGAGTGCGTTCGCTTTCTTGAGAATGCGTGCTGCGCGGGCATGATAGATCGGCCGCATGTAGGCTTCGGTGATGGATGCCACAGATCGCAGCACCGATTTTTCTCCGCAGCCTGCGCAGGCGCCGTCGCCGGCGACGATAGCTTCGTAGTTACTCCTGACCATAAGATGATTTCGAAGTGCGGCGGGTTTGGAGTCTTCGGGATGCTCGTCGTCGTACAGGCCCAGGTAGTCGGGATCTGTCGTGGGCAGCTGGTCAAAGAATGCTTGCGCCGTGGCGTTCCGTGCGTTGAGTGTTTCGCTATCCGGTTCCATCCGCAGGGCTTGATGAGAACCGCAGGCCGTCACGCATTCGCCGCACCCTTTGCAGAGGTCGGAGACGAATATGGAGAATACTCCCCCGCTGCCCGGGTTTCTCTTTTCCTTGCTGCTGAAGATGGCATTCACTTTCTCATAGGCAACAGGGACGGACTCCATGATCCTCACCAGTTCGGCCCGCAGCTCGACATTGAGAACGGGAATGTCGTCCAAGGCTTCACGAAGGAGTTCATGGAATGGTTTGGTATTCTTGCTGCTGACACCTTCGAGCATCTGTTCCCGCATGCCCTTTTCGATATCCGGCAGTAGCTTGATGAGCATTGCCTGTATGTTTCGATCTTCGACGTAGTGCCGGATTGCGGTGTTGAGAACGGTTGCAATGGGTTGAGCCGTGTTTGGCAATGCCGTATCCGGACAGACGGCGATGCATTCCATGCACTGCGTGCAGTTTTCGGGAATGAAGACCGGTGTTTCTCGTCGTGCGACGTATTTTGATGCTGAATCTCCGGTGGCGGCGGCCATGACACCAACGGCGGCGAGTTCAGATGCCGGTTGGTGATAGCCCAGCCCGGCTTTGAATTCTTTTTCGAACGTCTCGCGTCGGAAGAGTGGTGCGCGATCATCGGCATCGTGATGACATGATACGCATGAGCGATTGTGGAAGTCTTCCGCGACCTGTGGAAGCACAGGAAGCCCGCGCATGCTGGACCGGTCCGGCGCGTCGAGTTCTCGAATCGGAACTTCCGTGCATCGATCAAAGCCGGCGATCATGACTTCCATGTTGGCTTGTACCACGGCTTCACCGAAACGGCCAAACTTCTTCTGATACTGGTTGCGTACCACTTCATGGAAGTGCTCTTCGTCGATACCGTTCTGTTCGAGGAAGGGCGACACTTTGAAGAACGCGCCGAGAAAGGCGTTGCCCTGCATTCGCAGTTGCAGATCAGCGCGGGCGGTGGCGTTTCGCGCAATTTCGAAGCCTGGCAGGATATGAACTTTGAGATTCCGCTCGCTGATTTCCTGGCGGCGTGACTGCGGAATCCGCTCCCAGGCGACTTCGGGTTCTTCATCGCTTTCCCAAACGAACGCGCCGCCGTCCTTGAGGCCTTCGATCGGGTTGCTGTGTGTGAACGCCTTCGGGTCGCAGCAGAGCACGACATCGACATGCCGCAAGTCACAATTCACCCTGATTCGTTCCGGGGCGACGACGAGGAAGTAGTTCGTCGGTGCTCCCTTCTTTTCCGATCCATACTTCGGGTTGGCGCTGACGTGAAGGACTTCCTTCGGTTGACCGTCGGCATCTTCGGCGTGATCGCGTTTCGCCATGTAGGAGCCGAACTCACCGATCACTTCGCTGAGGTTCTTGCCGGTTGTGATCATGCCCCACCCACCGATGGAATGGAATCGCACAGCGATGGAATCATCCGGCAGTAGCGACGGCGTTTCATCTGATTCCACTGCGTATTCGTGATCGACGCCGAGGCTGAAGAAGGTCACGCCATCTGCGGCACGTTTGCCATCCTTTCGGGCACGCCCTTCTGCCACGTACTCGTATGCACCGATGATATGTTCGGGTCGGAAATCGCGTGACCCCATCCCATAGACACCGCTGAAGTTACGTGGAACTTCGTCCTGGCGAATCTCCGGCATGCCTTCCCGATGTGGAAAACCAGGGTGGACGTAGGATTTGGTCAGGGCGGCGCGCACGTCGCGTGCCAACGGGTTGTCATTGGCCAACGGTTCATCCGTCCGTTCAAGAATGATGCATGCTTTCTTCCCACGAAGCGCTTCCACGATTTGTGTTGACGGGAACGGTCGGAGCACATTGACGTGGATTGAGCCTACCTTGGCGTTCCGTGTTTCGCGCAAGTGATCAACGGCGGCTTCGATATTTTCCGCTGCGGAACCGAGAGAGATGAATACGTAGTCCGCATCTTCGGTCCGGTGAGTGGAAATCATGTTGTAGTGTCGGCCGGTGAGTTCGCCGAAGATGCGATAGGATTCGCGCAAGGTTTCCTCGATGTGTTCGGCAAAGTGATTCCGCCTTGCGACGACGCCGTTCATGTAGTGCTCCTGGTTCTGCACGGGGCCCAGGAGGATGGGGTTCTTCAGATCGATCATGCAGGGGATGCGACGTCGTTGCGAACCGAAGAGTTTTCGTTGTGCGGGGGTGGGCGTTTCGATGATATCATCGGGATCGCCGAGGAATTCCCGGATAAGTTCGGCTTCGTGCATCAGGAACGTTCGTTCCAGGTGAGATGTGAGGAAGCCATCTTGTGCGTTGATGCCAGGGGTCAGGCAGCGTTCTGTCGTTCTTCGCAGGATCAGTGAATGGTCGGCGGCCTGTTGGGCCGTCTTTGCGAAGAGGACGATCCAACCCGTGTCGAGGGCGGCGTAAACATCGTCGTGTCCGCAGTGCACGTTAAGTGCGTGTTTGGTCAGCGCTCTTGCTGCGACTTCGACCACCATCGTCGACCCCTTGCCGGGTGCGTGGTAGTACTGTTCCAGTGCGTAGATCAAACCCTGACCCGAGGTGAAGTTTACGACTCGTTTTCCGGTCACGGAGAGCGCGATGGCACCTCCCTGTGCGGCGTGCTCGCCTTCGGCCTCAATCGCGACTTTGGGTCGGCCGAAAACGTTCAGTTTGCCTTCTGCGTAGGACTGTTGAAACAGCTCCCCCATTTCGGTGGAGGGGGTGATGGGATAAAAGACTCCGCCTTCCGCGAGTCGAGCTTCGGTCAGATAGCTGACCAGCTTGTTGCCATTGGTTGTGACGCGGATTCCGGGGAAACGGGGATTTGATTTCATCTGTGCATCCTTTACGCAGTGATTCCTGCTGTTCGCATGACAAGTGACGTGCCAGACTCAAGAGCTGGCATGTGGGGCAGGCGCTGCACTTGCACAAGGGTATTCCCTATTCCCTGTGTGGTGATTGGCTCACGGCTGGGGGAAAAGGCGCATTGATGGGGGCGTGGTTGGGTTTTTTCGTTCGGGCATGGCACGGAGGGTGTTTTGTTCTCCGGGACACATGCCCGCGCCTCATCGTTTCACGATTCGGGCTTGGGCATGAAACCCGATTCCCGGGGGTTTGAGCATGGCACCTTTCCCTCCGGTTTTGAACATCATACCAGGTAA
>JBMYUM010000306.1:0-5322 GCA_049605375.1 Phycisphaerae bacterium
CATACCGAACGGTGATCGTCTTCGTGGAATCACCACGGTTCCCGTGATTGACCGCGTTAGCAAGAGCCTCTTCCAATGCCAGCTTGATCGCAAAAATGTCGCGCTCACCAAAATGATGGGCCTCGAGCTCCTTGATAATCGCTTCCTTCGGAACCCGCCCCGCACCATGATCACTTTGGATCACGGATTCAAGAAACGTATTCTCATTATCAGGATCAGCAACTGACATTGGCAACCCATCTGATAGCGATTAACGCCGATCGACCAACACGGCCCTGGCATGCACATCGCAAGCTTCTACTACCCGCATGCGTCCTGCCGCCCATGAACCGAATGCCTCCGGCCCAAGCCATCGACAATACCCGCATCCAACCTCTTCCGAGCCGCCGATGACCGAACAGACAATGATCGATACACCGACGAAAACCCAACGGGCTCAACCTTCGATCGCACGCATGAACGTCGATCGTCGAACGAAAACGGCCCTACGATTGAAAACTACGCAGCGCGTCGTCACGGGTGTCGTGAATGTTGAATATCTTCGTCAACTGCGTGATCTTGAACACTTCCAGAATCTGCGGACGAATATCGGAAAGACGAAGCACGCCGCCCCGTTTCGTCACGCGATCCTGCAACTTGATCAAAATCCCTAAAGCCGCACTGGACAGGTGGTCAACCTGCTCGAAACTCACCAGCATCTTGGGCTTGTCCAGTTGATCGACCAGATCAGTGATTTGATCACCGATCTGATTGATCGTGAACTCCTCCAGGACTTTGCGGTCAAGGAATTCTACGATCCGCACGTCGTTTGATTCGATAACACGAATGTGTGATTGCTCGTCGGTCAAAGGACGTTACTCCTGCTTGGTCGATCTTGAAATTGGCCTCTCAAACTCGTAAAGTCTAGCGCCCGCAGGGGGAGTGTCAACCATGACCGGCAGCGCCCAGCCAACCACCCAACAGACCAGCACGCCGCAGACAACCGGTGCGCCAAGCCGCGTGCGACCATCAAGGGCCATGCACCGCCTGGAAGACGGCCGTCGACCCCACGCCCGGAAGCAGACCGTGTCCCAGACAGTGTGCCAGACAGTGCCCCAGACTGTGCCTGAAAAACGCCACAGCTTCCACCTGATCGCCCTGGCATTGATCCTGATACTGATCCACCCCCAGGAAGCCCTCGCCTGGGGCCCCATGACGCATGTCGCCATCGGAGGAAAAGTGCTCGATGCCCTCGCGCTACTCCCCGCGGGTGCCGCCGCAATCCTCCTGAACAACCGCCGCCATTACCTGTACGGCTGTATCGCCGCCGATGTCGTCTTCGCCAAGAGACTGAGCAGGGTCAAGCAATTCTGCCACCACTGGTCGACGGGCTTCGGTCTTCTCGATGAGGCAGAAACCGATGAGGAAAGGGCATTCGCCTACGGCTACATGTCCCACCTCGCTGCAGATACGGTCGCCCATGGAAAATTTGTCCCCCGACAGGTCTCCCTGAGCAGCCTGAACGTCAATTTCGGACACCTCTACTGGGAACTGCGGGCGGATGCCATGATGGCAAACGACTTCCAGAAACCGCTGAAACAACTCCTTAACGAGGACAATTCCCGGTTTCATCAACTGATGGCCCGCCACCTGCGCCAGACGTTTCTACCCTACGAACTGAATCGCGTCCTCTTCCACCGTATGAACACATTCGCCGCCAAGAATACATTCGTCGAACGCATGGAAAGACTGCAACGCTCAGTCGGGGGGCGACTCTCGGACAAGCTCCTGCAACGCTACATCGATGAATGTGTCGACCGCACCCTGTCCCTGATCATCGAAGGACGACAGTCGCCCATTCTCCGCGACGACCCCAACGGCACGTCAGCCCTCATGCAACTCACCGTATACAAACGGGAATTGTCCCAAATGCGACGAAAAGGCCTCTCCGTCCTCCGAAGGCTTCGAGAAACTTCGCGAAACCTGGCCCCCGAAGGCGATAGTTTGGTTCCCCTGAAGTAAACGCCCTGCCGATAATCTCTACAACGCCCCGTTGAGGGCACCGGCAGCAATCATGAGTTCTCGAGGAACCGAAACGTGCGAATCGCCCTCATCGGAAGCGTCAGTTCCAGCCTGCAGGCACTTCAGTCACTCCATCAGAATGGCGTGGAGGTCTGCTGCGCCATGGGGCTGGCGCCCGAACATGCCGGCCCGCACGGCAAGTCCGCAACCACGTCTCAACCCAAACGAATTGTCTCCGACTACCGCGATCTGGAACCCGCCGCCACCACCGCCGGCATACCCTATCTCGCGTTTCGAAAAGTCTCGGAACCGGCCGTCTTTACATTCGTAAGGGAACACAAACCCGATTTGCTGTGGGTCATCGGTATTTCTCAACTCGTGCCCGATCAACTGATCGAACTCGCACCAGCCGGAGGCATCGGATTTCATCCGACCAAACTTCCCCGCGGAAGAGGACGAGCTCCGGTCGCTTGGACCATTCTGATCGACGAACAGCCGGCCGTCAGCCTGTTCTTCCTTACCGACGAAGCAGATGCCGGAGACATCCTCGCACAACGCAATGTGGAACTGCGCCCCGACGACTATGCCGTTGACTTGATCCAACGCACAAACTTCGTACTGCATGACGTTATTACCGATCTGGCGCCGCACCTGATCAGCGGACACCTCCCCCGCAAGCCGCAAGACCATGCGCTAGCCACCTTTCATGGCAAACGAACACCCAAGGACGGCATCATCCTGTGGAATCGACCCGTCGCGCTGATCCACCGCCTGATCCGTGCAACGTCACATCCCTATCCTGGCGCATACACCTTCCATGGTCAGGACAAGATGATCATCTGGCGCGCAGACGTGTCGACAGCGCCACCGCCTTCGGATGGCTGGCATCCCGGACGTATTCACACCGGCGAGAAGAAAGAATCGATATGCGTAGAATGTGCGGACGGGATGCTGGAAATAACCGATTATGACTATGACGGGTCCGCCCAGCCCAAGCCGGGCGATCGGCTCGGCTGAATGTCGAACGAAACGGAGAAAATGGTATGGCACGAATCCTTGTCGTAGCGCCGCATCCCGATGATGAAGTACTCGGCGTGGGCGGCACCATGCTGCGGCACATCAGCGAAGGTGATGAAGTTCACATCGTGATCTGCACACGTGGAGAAGAACATCGATTCGGTGCCGAACAGGTTCAACGAGTCCAGAACGAAGCCCGCAAGGCCCATCAGCAACTTGGCGCAACCTCATCAAACGTACTCGACCTGCCTGCGGCACGCCTGGACACCGTACCCGGCGCCGACATCAATCAAGCACTCAGCGCGGTCGTCAATGACGTGGCGCCCGACTGGGTCTACGCACCGCATCCCGGCGACGTCCATCGCGACCATCAACTCGTCTTTCAGGCCGTCATGGTATGCACCCGCCCCGTAGGTCAACAGTACCCCAAGCGCCTCCTGACCTACGAAACAGTCTCAGAAACCGACTGGTACGCACCACCCGCGACACCACCGTTCATGCCGCAGGTGTTCGTCGACATCAGCGCACACATCGAAGCAAAGCTCGAACTTTGCTCGGTGTACGAGTCGCAAATTCGGCCATCACCCGACCAACGGTCACTTGAATCGCTACGCGCGCTCGCCGTGACCCGGGGGAACGCCATGAACATGCCATATGCTGAAGCCTTTGGCCTCGTGCGCGAACTACGATAGATGATAAAAGAAATAACCTGTGCTCATTCCTGCTCCGCCATCACGCGCTGAAATTCCGGCATACGCAGAAACTTCGCAGAGCCGTCGGAGAAAAGCACGTTGACGCCCTCACCATTGTTCAAGTCCGTACGCTCGTGTGCAACGACCGAGACGGAGGTGGGATCCAACGTTTGCAATGACCGGTAAACATAGCACGGTTTGCCCGCCACACTCTTCGGAGACTGCAACAAAGAAGCATCGATATACCCACGGTCCACCAAGGTCTGCAAGCCATCAGGCATCTTGCCGTCGTTCTCGATCGCATACTGCCGACAGGCCAATCCGATCTGCTTCAAGTTGCTCTGGCTCACCAGGCGCTTCGATAAATCACGCGCGCGACTCAACGATGGAAGAAGGATGGAAACCAGTACCGCGATCGTTCCGACCCCAGCCGCACCACTCGCAGAACCTCCCAATGCAGGAACAGGAAATGGCAACGGACCATGGGAAACAACCGAAACACCATCGGCTTCTTTCCGAACGGTATAAACATCTCCAAACAGAGCATCAGTCATCGCCGACTTCGAAGGAACCGAACCGATGTTCATTTCAAATCCATAAGCCTGCCCCATCGCCAGCCCAGACTGCACCAAAGGCAACGCTAATGAATACGCCTGTGCCACACCTCTTTTTGTATCAACGTAATACATGGACGGCCCCATCGGCCCAATCAGCTTTCGCCCGCGGACGAAATCCTCATTCGCCAGCAGCGATTCCGCTCGTGCAAACTGGCTCTTTGCTCGATCAACACTGCTCCGAACTACCTGGGGATACAGGCCGGCCATCATCCACCCATCAGAAAACGCCATCGCCGGCGCCACCGGTACCGGCAGGCCGGTCATGTTCACAAAATGAATCTCATGATCGCGGTAACGAGATGACGACAGCGTCCCCCTGACACCCAACTGCGGATTCTCATTTAACCAGGCAAGAAGCCGTCGAACACTCTCAACGAATCGAGACTCATCCTTGATGCGCGTGTGCATACTGATACCAGTAAAGATCAGCCCCCCGTCAGAAGGCGCATCATACATGACGACAGTATCGCCAACCTGATCCAGGAAATCGGCCTCCAGATCGACGCCGCTTCCGTCTTTCACAAATCGCAACGCCTCATCAATAAGGCCGGCAAACTCTTCATCCTGCGCCCCCAGGTAGTCACGAAACTGCCGACTGCGAACAGAAGATGACATATTGACCGCACTCGCCCACGTCACGTCGCGCGGCACACGCCGCAACACATCATCCGCCAGCGGCTCGCCAAGATAGCCACCGATCGCCATCGGTAGTTGACCACCCGTGGATACATACCAATGCGTCAGGAATCCACCGGCACGATCCAGCATATCGGCATAAACAAACTCCGTTTGCCGCAGCCCGGTCATCTGCACGAAGTTCTCGTACTGCTGTACGGCCTCCACATCATTGCCTGCCAGAACCGGAAGCAAACCGTCAACGTTCTTGAGGATTCGCTTAACGTTCAAAACGAATGAACCACGGCGGTTGATATCCGTAGATTTGGATACCTCTCGCGCCCTTGTGAAGAGAGCACTGGAAGCAAGATTCTCCTCCC
>JBMYUM010000307.1:0-5311 GCA_049605375.1 Phycisphaerae bacterium
GACGCACGGCAGTCGTTACGGCAGTACCTTACTCTCTTTCCTGATGATCTGAAGTACTGGGTGACGCTCGTCCGATTGGAACAACGCGACGGGACCGTGAAGGATGTTATGGAACTTCTTGACATTCTCTCCGCACGACCGATGTTGCCCGTGGAGATCGGAACGTCGCTGGCCGACATCGCCTTACAACTATCGGATCGTGAGCTCGGTAGCTGGGCCGCTCATCGTATGCTGCAAGCTGTTCCCCTTGCCGAGCGAGAGCAAACGACCTGGCAAATTGCCCGCGCCCGCCTGGCGATGAGCAAGGATCAATACGACACGGCTTATGAACTGTTGTCGCAGGCTCATGCCCTGGCGAATCCTGATGACACGGGAGAATTGCGTCTCATCGCGACCATGCTGGCACAGTGTGCTTATGCATCCGAGCGATTTGACGAATCACTTGCACGACTCCAGCTGCTGGTCGAAGAGGAACAAGAGGACCTGGAGGCTCTGCGCTGGCTAAGCCTCACACACCTCGCGTTGCATGACCTGGATGCGGCGACGGCGACTCTCGATGCCGTGAAGAACGTTCATGGCCCCTTCGTGTGGGAGACCGAACTGCGGCTCGAGATTCACCGGCGCAACAAGACACTACGCACCGTGGACCATCTGGTTCGAGCGCGCCATCGTGAGGACCCGTCTGCACCGGAAAATATCGCGTTGATGCTGTCACTGCTTCGTGAGACACCTGACGTCCCGGCGATCCACCAGTTGCTCGCCGGCATTGATCAACTGGAATCGGTAAGCCTTGATCATCTGATCATACTCCTGGATGGTTATCTGTTTCTCGGGGATATAGACCGCGTCGAACGACTGTCACGGCAATTGACACAGCGCTATCCCAACGAGATCGAGGGGTTTCTTGCGTTGGCTGAGGTTGCGTATCGCAAAGGTAACGCTCGCGAGGCGCGTCAGATGCTTCATGATGTTGTGGGTCGATTCGGTCCTTTCGATCGACTGAAGGCACTTGAAGCTCGTTACGAAACGGACGTGCAAGACAAGTCGCATTCGGTCGCTCCTGCTTCCAAGGTGTTACGTTCAACCCGGCGATCCGATGCATACCTTCTCCCATCGGATGATCGCACGATGTCGGGGTTGCGGGTGCAGATCGATGAGTTTCGCGCCAGCCTGCGGGCCAAGCAGATTGAGGCGGCGTTGCGGCAGGTATCGGAATGGGAGGCAAATGCAGGACAATCGAACGATCTTCGCATGATGCGCGCCCTCGTTTCCCAGCTGTTTGACTTTGACAGTTCAGCACGTCCGGGTCATTCCATGCCCCCATCTTCGAACGTAGCCTTAGCCCCCGATCGGGACATACCTGCGTCCAACGTGTCAACTCATGCTTATGACGACAGCATCGAAGCGCGCGTTGCGAACATGCGTCACAAGCTGATCCAGTCGATACTTGTTGCGACTGATCAGATGGATGGTGAGAAGACCGATCACAACGCTCGCTATGCCATTCGCAGGTTTTTTGACGCCTGGCGATCCGGCGACAGGAACGCGATGCGGGATGCAGCGGCCTCGTTTGCAACGGCTTGTGAAACTGCCCCCCTGGTTTCGCGTACGGCAAACGGAATCACTCTGTGGCTTCCGCTAACCGAGATTGACCTGCTGCAAACAGATCTTTCGAGCTCGGAGGAGACTATCCACAATATCGCGCTGGCGTTTGATGCATGGGAGGCTGGCGAGTTCACGGTGGCACGCCGTTATGCAGAACATGTCCTGGCCGGCGATCCGGCGGAGCCGATGGCCCTCGCAATCTTGACGAGCCTGATCCCAGGCTGCTCTGTGCTGGACGCGGAGTCCATCGTCAGTCGTGTTCAGCATTCCTTACCGGATTCGGCCATTTCGGAAACGGCCACGGCCATGCGTTACGTGCAACTTGGGCTGCAGGACGCTGCCTTGCGCCGGTTTGAACGTGCGTTGCGAATGGAACCCGGACATGCGGGTTTGCAGATGCTTCGTGTCGATTCCCTCCTGAATAGCTGCCGACTGGAAGAAGCGTCAGCCACCCTTTCCGCCATCCTGGCAAGACAGGAATGGTCGCCGACGTCCCCGTATCGTGCTGATCGTCGTGAGGGTACGATGCAACCCATAACCACCCAGTAGTCTTCTTCGTCCTCCATTTCTCTCGCTATTTTCGATCCAACACACCTCGTCACCTGTCTGAGTTTGTCAGAATGGGCTGGTAACTTAACCAACCATGGCGGCATCTCTCCGCACTTCACGCGGGTAACCATGCGTACGGCTCTGCGCCATCCGTAGGCATGTACCTTGGTTGATCAGGATATCGGTGAGACTCGCTCTGCACGACATCATCGGGTTGTGATCTTCAAGAGTGAACGGCGCAAGGGGTTCAACATGACATAAGGCTTGGGGTCTATTCCCGTTTGGAAACGGGCGTGCAGAAGGTGCGCGCACGGCCGGGGAGGCTGCGCGCACTGCGACTGCGTGGATATGTAGGTGAGAGTTTGTGGAGATGAAGAGCATGAAAAAGGCCTATCAGAACGCGATGTTGTGGGTAAGCAGCGCAGCGATAATCGTTGTCGCCGCTTTCCCGGCCGATGCGCAGGAAGCGCTGCCTCGTATGGAGAGGAGCCAGGTAAGTGCCGGAGCGCAAGTCAAAGAACCGGTTGTCATCACGGCAACCAGCATGTTCACGGTCGATGGAAACGTCACGGGTTTGTTCCGGGGCGAGGAATTCATCGCGCGCCAGCAGAACGGTGTGGCCGGTATGACGTGTGTCTGCGACCTCGACTGTGCAGACGGCGACCCGTGCACGGCGGACACTTGCGACGAGAACGGAATGTGCCAGCAAAGCACGATGGATGCCCTCGGGCGTCTTTGCGACGATGGTGACGGCGACTTCTGCACCAACGGTCAATGCGACGAATCGGGAAATTGCATCGGTAACGCCGGTGGCGATTCCTGCGATGATGACGAAGTCTGCGATGAGACGGAAGACGAGTGCGACGGAACGGAATGCACGGTCGACGCAGAATGCGCCGCCGGCGATGATCCGGACAACTGCCTTGTCGGTGTTTGCGTTGATGGGCGTTGCGGGACCGATTCTACCTGTGCGGCCGGTGAACTGTGTGACGGCATGGGAACGTGCGATACGGTTGATGACGGTCGCTGCTGCACGGATCTGTCCGCCTGCACCTTGACGACCCTCGCAGCATGCGGCGGTGGAACGGGTAACTGGTCCAGCATCTGGGACTGCGATTGTCCGAAGTACAGTGCAGGTCAGAACAACATTGACGGTCAGGAGTTTAATTTCCTCGTGACCGCTGCGGATCCGCCCTGCGAGAACTTCTCACGCATTGGTGACGACTATGAACTCGCGAACGGCTCCTACATGAACCTGACCGCGCTGCGTTTTGTCGGCGGTCCAGCTCTGACGGGAACCGGTAACGGAAGTATTTCATTTGAGATCTGGGATTCAGCAGTGGATCCTCCTGTCCTCGTCGGCGGTTTCTTTACTGTCTTTACCGGCGCATGTGACGACGCATCTGACAACGCCGGTGCCGCATGCGGAACGGATGCGGATTGCCCGAACGGCGCGTGCGACCCCAATGCGGTTCTACGCGGAAGTCGATTCTGGACGATCGGTGATGGCGTGAACACGATTCTCACCATTCCACCACGCGGTTTCTTTGCTATTCGCCCAACAGCGGGATCGGCAGAAACTGTAGGGATTCTCTCCACCAACGACGTGGGCCTGATCGGCCTGAACGATCCGGATCTTCTGTTCTTCAATGACAGCAACAGCGGTGCGTTCCTGTCGCCGGACGTCCCGGACATCCTGGCTTTTGAACTGGTGGGAACGAAGATTGATGCGCCCACAGGCTCATGCTGCTTCGGTGACGGCGTTTGCCAGGATGACAATACGGCGAACACCAGCTGGCTTTGCGACGATGCCGGCGGCACGTTTGTGGCTGGTACAACCTGTGTTGATAACCCATGCAGCACAGCATCCTGCTGTTTCCCTGATGGGAGCTGTTCGGTCGAAAGCGCAACCAGCTGCACGGGCAATGGTGGAACCGTTGGCATCTTTGGTGGCAACTGTGATCCGAATTGCTGCCCGCAACCTGACACCCAGAGCAACAGTTGCGGCTCAGGTCCGGTTCAGGTCATCGACCTGACCAGTGAAAACGTCGTTACGCTGACCGTCTCCGGTGATAACAGTACCGCAACCAATGGTACGTGCAGTATTTCCGGTACACCCTGCCGAACCTATCAGGCGAACGGTGAAGACTGCCCGGATGGTGAAACATGTGAGTCGACCGGTGAGTGTCTTGTCGATCAGAATGACGTCGGTGCGTACCAGTCATTCACGCTGACGGACAACGCTGATGTCGAGATTTCCTATTGTTGTACGGATCCGGACAGTCCCGTGACCGATGGCGCTTTTGTTCGTTGGATCGTACTGGTCGACGACTGTGATGCGTGTTCGACGGTATTCCGTGAAGGCGCCGGCAGCGGATGTACCGACGGAAATCCAAGCGACATTTACACCGGACTTTCAGCCGGCACCTATCACTATTCGGTTTACGGTGAACGCTACTGCTTGAACTCGCCGAATACACAGGACTGCGTGACAGACAACGACTGCTTGCCAGGTGAAGGACCATGTGGTACGCAGGCCGGCCCATACCAGCTTCAGATAACGGCCACGAAACTACCGACGCAGGCATGCTGCCTGTCTGATGCATGCATCGACACGGTTGACGCGATTGAATGCGAAGCCATTGGTGGTATTCCGGTCGACGGGGTTCCGCTATGCGTGCCGATCAATCCCTGTGTGACCGGTTCCTGCTGCCTGGGCGCCGGCACGTGTGATGACAACGGCGGAGCGGGTATCACTCGAGCGCAGTGCGAAGTCAATCCGATGGGACAGTACATTGGTGGCGCCTTGTGTGCGGATGATCCCTGTCCGGTCTGCGAGATCGAAGATCCAGGAAACTGCCAGTTTGATACGGGACAGTTCATCCTTGTTCACGACCGCGCGCTCTGGGCAGACGGTGCCATCAGTCGATGGGTTGATGACTTCCAGAGTACGACCACCGGTCCTCTTGATCGTGTTTGCTGGTGGCCGGCGTTCTTCAATCCCTTTGATGGTACGGAATGCTCTGCCCCTGGTGAGCCCCCGGTTGATAACTGGCAGCTGCGCCTGTACGCAGATGCCGGCGGGATCCCGGGCGCAGAGATTGGTGTACAGCAGGTGATCACACCTGATGCGAAAGTATCACTTGGTGCGACAAGT
>JBMYUM010000308.1:0-5299 GCA_049605375.1 Phycisphaerae bacterium
CGCAGAATCAGCATCGGCAACAGCATCTGATACAGATTGCATGGGTATCAACTAGCACACAGGTAGCGGACGTCGTAAAAATCAGGGACGATACGCTGATAAGCTGCATCAAATAAAGACAGGCCAACAAGGGATTGGGAGGCGTGATGGAAAAGGGTCGAAGGATCGGGTCGTTCGTGGATCGGAAAGTCCACATGATAGGAATCGGTGGCTGCGGCATGAGTGGAGCAGCGGCCATGCTCCTCAAACTCGGCGCCAAAGTAACCGGTACGGACCTGACCCCCTTCGCAGCACTGTCAGGCCTGGTTTCGCAAGGTGCACGGATTGCCATTGGTCATGCCGCCAAGCAGGTTGGCACCAAGACAGACCTGGTCGTGCGAAGTGCAGCCGTCCCTGATACGAACCCGGAAGTCGCCGTAGCGTTCAAACGCGGAATTCCCGTGATCAAATACGCGGAACTCGTCGGACAACTGATGGAGCATCACGCCGGTATCGGAATTGCCGGAACCCACGGCAAGACCACGACCACCGCGATGACCGCCTTCCTTTTCCGGGAGGCGGGTCTATGTCCCTCTTTCATCTTCGGCGCCGACTCGCCTCAACTCGGTGGGCACAGCGGTGTCGGCGACGGACCACATTTCATCGTCGAGTCTTGCGAATTTGATCGCTCGTTCCTGCATTTTCGACCCCAGGCCGCTGCGATTCTGAATATTGAAACTGACCACTTCGACTGCTTCGCATCCCTGCCAGAATTGACCAAGGCCTTTGGTGCGTTTGCATCACAAGTGGCACCGTCGGGCCTCGTACTCTGCCATCACGAAGATGAGGAAACTCAACAGGCAGCATCGGCCGCAATGGCAACCGTCGAGACATTTGGTTTCGAGATTGGTGCGGACTGGCGCGCGGTCAACTTGTCTTGCCGACGCGGGTGCTATCGCTTTGACGTTCACTTTCAAGGTCAGCACGTCCTGTCGACTCACCTGTCGGTCCCCGGACGCTACAATGTGGCCAATGCCTTGGCTGCCATCGCACTTGCCATCCGGCATGGCGCCGAAGCGACGCACGTGGCAGCCGCACTACCCCGCTTTGAAGGTGTGCAACGAAGAATGAGCATCAAGGGTGAAGTGGCCGGTGTGACCATTGTTGATGACTACGCCCATCACCCCACAGAGGTCCGTGTCACACTTGAGGCCGCCCGTCGTCGTTTTGAACCTAAGCGGACCCGGGTCGTGTTTCAGCCTCATCAGTATGCACGAACGTGCCAGTTGATGGATGAATTCGCCAGATCATTCGCCCACGCGGATGAAGTGATCATCCCCGACATCTATGCTGCACGTGAACCGGGCGCCAGGGCCGCAGAGGGCGCGGCACAACTGGCGGACTTGATTTGTACCTACGGTGGGCAAGCGGTATACGTGCCCAGCCTCGACGACGTTGCATCACGACTACTGGACAGCTATGAAAGCGGTGACCTTGTGGTGACAATGGGCGCGGGTGATGTGTGGAAGGTAGCCGATGTCCTGGTGGAAAACATTTGCGGAACGCATGGAAAAGGATGTACCGCTGGCTCCGATGACCTGGTTTCGACTGGGGGGACGGGCCCGGTTTCTATTCCAGCCGCTTGATCGAGATGATCTGTCGGCGTTCTGCCTCCTCGCAAGACAGGAAGAAGTTCCGGTCCGCGTCTTGGGCGCCGGCGCTAATGTCCTGATCCCCGACCAGGGTTTTCCCGGCGTCGTGATTCGACTGGACCAACCCGCATTCAAGAATCAGGGAATGCCCCAGGTCGCGACACCCGGGGACTCGGCAGGGGCAATCAACCTGATCGACGCGGATGCCGGCCGTGCCGCAGAAGCATGTGACGCCGCCGTCGCCGATGAAGTGTTGATCGAGCTTGGCGCAGGTGTTTCCCTCATGCCCCTCTGCCGGGAGCTGAGCGAACGCGGCTTTTCCGGAATCGAAGGATTAGCCGGCATCCCGGCGACCATCGGCGGTGCCGTGAAAATGAATGCCGGCGGACGGCACGGCGACATGGCGGATGTCGTTCGTTCAGTCACGGTCCTCACCACCGACGGTAGCGTCGAAACGCGTACGGCACGCCAGTTGGCGTTCAGCTATCGTCACAGTGCAATCCAGGACGAGATTGTACTCTCGGCAACGCTGGGCCTTCGACCCTGCCGACCCGACGAGTCGCGAAAGAAATATGAAGCGTACTTTCGGCAGAAAGAACAGGCTCAACCGTTCAAAGACAAGAGTGCCGGCTGCATCTTCAAGAACCCGGCGAGCGAACCGGCCGGCGCACTGATTGACCGACTTGGATTGAAAGAACGACGGCTGGGCGGTGCCATGGTATCGCCGGTCCATGCAAATTTCATTGTGACCGATCGCGGTGCCAGCGCGGCCGACGTCATTGGTTTGATCGACTTGATTCGTGATGAAGTCCTGTCGGCAAGTGGCACGTTGCTTCAAACAGAAGTCGACATCTGGTAAGCCCCATCGGTCGTTGTCCACACCTCGGCAACGATTCGAAGATTCATCGGAGATGAATAGGAGAACGTATGGAAGACGCGACAAAAACCGAATCGGCTTCGCAGGGCGCGGCCCCGGTACAGAATCAGGTAGAGAAAGTAGCCAAGCCGCTCGATATCATCGTGCTCGCGGGCGGCCCCAGCAGTGAACGAGAGGTCAGCCTCGCCAGCGGTGAAGCCGTCTTCGTTGCAATCGACAAACTCGGCCACCACACCGTCATCGACGACATCAATGAAGAAAACCTGTCGGCCATCGAACGCAAAGCCGACCTCGTGTTCATCGCTCTCCATGGTGAATTCGGCGAAGACGGCACGCTCCAACGCGAACTCGATCAGCGCGGTATCCGCTACACGGGTTCCGGTGCAAGGGCTTCCGAACTCGCCATGCACAAGGTCAATGCCAAACGCCGGTTTGAAGCGGCTGGATTGCCGACGCCCTCCTGCTTCGTCGCCAACCACGAGAACTTTGATCAGCTGTTCGATCGCATAAGTGCGCCGGCCGTCATCAAACCGGTCGCATCCGGAAGCAGCGTGGATACCACCATCGCCCACGACGAATCAGCATTGCGAAACGATGCTCAGCAGGTCGTCAGCAAATATGGCGAAGCACTCGTGGAGACTTTTGTTGATGGCCCTGAATTGACATGTGCGGTGCTGGGCGATGAGGCCCTTCCGGTCTGCCAGATTGTGCCCGCTCGGGAATTCTACGATTACCACGCAAAGTATCACGCCAATGACACCCGGTATGAGTTTGAAATCGATCTTCCGGAAACACTTCTCGCGGAGGTCCAACGCTTGGCGCTAGCCGCACACACCAGCCTGGGCTGCGAGGTCTTCTCGCGCGTCGATTTCATGGTCGACGCCGACATGAATCCCTACATTCTGGAAGTCAATACGATTCCCGGATTCACCAGTCATTCGCTGGTACCCAAGGCGGCGCGCCGAATCGGTGTGGGCTTTGAAGCGCTCTGCCAGAAGATTGTTGAACTCAGCCTGGCCAAGTACCCCCAGTGTGAATAGTCGTTCAGAGATCGTCGCGGAGTTTCACCATGGCACGTAAGAAAAAGAAGACCAGCAAGGGGCACGGCCAATCACCCTGGCAACGGTTCATGACCTGGGTCGAACCGGAAGAGCAAATCGACTGGAGCTGGATGGCACGTGTCGGCCAGGTGAGCGTTCGGATGCTCATACCCGCACTGGTCATCTGCATCGGTGGATGGAGCATGATCCAGCTCGAACAGTCGGTCCACGACGACTTGGTGAAGGAGTGCGTACCCACGATCGAACTCGCCACGCACCCGCGCGATCTGACCGAGACGATTGAAGCCGACATCTATAAAGCACTCGAGGCCATCGACCTCAGTGATTGGATGAACGACTCTCTCTGCGAGCAGATTGGGCAGAAACTCCAGACGAATCCATGGATAGAGCGGCTCAAGCACGTCCGGCGTAAGGCTGACGGCAAGTTCGAAGTGTCGTGCATCTATCGTCTGCCATATGCCATGACAAGTGAAGGAACCGTCAACTATCTTGTTGGCCGCGACGGTATTCGACTTCCAGGCACCTACCAGCCCAGCATCAACTGGCCGCACATCTACGGCGTGGACGGTCCCGCCCCACCTCCCGGACGCGGATGGCCGACGGACGACATCAAAGCAGGCCTGGCGATCATCCACGAATTGGCGAATGAACCGTTTCGCCATCAGATTCCAGGGATCGATGTGTCCAATTTCGCGGGTCGTAAAGATCGCCGGGTGGGTCAAATTCAATTGATCACCGATGCCATGGGAGGCCGCATCATCTGGGGATCGCCACCGGGCAGCGAAGTCGAAGAGAACAGCGCCAGCCAGAAGATCGCCCTGCTTCGTGCCAACTATGAGAACACCGAACGAGCCGATGGCGGGAACCTCGTCATCGACATCTCCGCGATACGAGACCAGATTCTCGTCCACACGAGCGGTCTCTGAGCCATCGGTGAAATAGTCGGGAATGCACGAACGTCTGGTGACGCATGGTGGATTTCAGTTTTCGTCGTTGTTTTTTGCGTTCGGAGCCAATATTTCGATGCCACCGTCGAATAGCAAGGGGTAGACTGGGCTTTCGAAGGAAGGAACCATGAACGAGATCATGACGAATTTTGAAACGCTGGGGAAGATCCTGCAGCAGCATCAGCTGCAGATCAATGGCGAGCATCTTGTACCGGCGGCATGCCTCGGGCTGATTTTCGGCGTCGGAATCAGTGTGCTGGGAGCGAAATTGGCTCGTCCGGCATTTGTCCTTGGTTTCGCTGCAGTCGGTGGCGTGCTGGGGGCACAATTTGCACAATTTGCCGAGCTCTCCACGCCGGTCTGTGCGCTGATTTCCTCCGCACTCGTTGCATTCGTCGGCTACCTTACATTCCGTCTCTGGGTGGGTGTAGGCGTTGCTGTCGTGCTTGGATCACTGGCGTATGGCGGTTTCGGGCTGGTTAATCTGCTACCCCTTGTCCCTGAATTCCATGACGCTGAGGTCACCGCAATGACCACCCCGGGTGGCGACTCAACCAGCGGCTCCGACGCGCAAACCGGTGCGAACGCTTCCGGTAACGGTGGTTCAGCCGGATTCAGCGTCCCCGCGCCGCGTGTCGCTACAGAAAATGTACTCGACGGCCTTCGCGAACTCGGTCAGAAATTCTGGACCTTCGCCAATCAGCAGCAGCCCAAACTGGGCAAGTACGCCCAGGCTATCGGTCTCGGAACCCTGATTGTCGGCATCTTCCTCGGCGTCCTCGT
>JBMYUM010000309.1:0-5282 GCA_049605375.1 Phycisphaerae bacterium
GTTCCCCTCAAAGTGGGTGTCCCTTTTTCATCCCTGTTGTTGGTTCCATAATGATGGCAAGACGTTAGGCGCCTGGCGGTGGTTTTGCGGAGGTCAGATAAGAAGGCGGCGAACGGCCATAAACCTCTACTCTATTAAGAGTTTGCAAAGAATTGCGGCGCTGTTGATTTGGTCAGACGCGGTTGTTATCATCCGCGAAATCAGCGATCTGTGTGTGTCCCTGACGATCGCGATTCCCGCATTTCACATTACGTATCTTTGGCGTGCGGTACAGATTTGGCTGAGACAGTTCGCAAGAATTGTTTGAAGCCTACGGGACGCGGTGTATAGTTCGTATAGTGCAAACGCAAAAAAGCACGTAGGCTCGTGCGAATGCGAATTCAGGTGATCAGGTAGGTCCTTCGATGGAACAGCTCAGCAACATTCGGAACATTGGTATCTCCGCTCATATTGACTCAGGCAAGACGACGCTGACCGAGCGTATGCTCTTCTATGCGGGTCGTATTCACCGTATTCAGGAGGTGAAGGGTAAGGACGGCGGTGCCACCATGGACTTCATGGAGCTTGAGAAGGAGCGTGGTATCACGATCACGTCTGCCGCGACGACCGTTCACTGGGGCGACAAAGAGGTAAACATCATCGATACACCGGGTCACGTTGACTTTACGGTGGAAGTCGAGCGTTCGCTTCGCGTCCTTGATGGTGCCGTACTTGTTCTCTGTGCTGTTGGTGGTGTCCAGTCGCAGTCGATGACGGTTGACCGTCAGATGCGCCGCTACCGCGTTCCGCGCATGGCATTCATTAATAAGATGGACCGTACCGGTGCTGATCCGGCCCGTGTGATTTCTGAGCTGGAAGAGAAGCTCGGTCACGTTGCGGTTCCGATTCAGCTTCCCATTGGTGCCGGTGACGACTTTGAAGGTGTGATTGACCTGATCAAGATGAAGCAGGTTGCATTCGAAGGCGAATCTGGCGAGAACGTCGTCTATCACGAAATTGCTGACGGCATGAAGGACGAGGCCGAACGTGCCCGCGGCGGCATGCTCGATGCGCTCAGCATGTACGACGATGAGCTGATGGAATTGATGATGGAAGGTGAAGATCCATCGGAAGAGCTCATTCACGCTGCCCTTCGTCGTGCGACCATCGCCCGCGACATCACGCCGGTCATGATGGGCACGGCATACCGCAACAAGGGCGTTCAGCTGCTGCTTGATGCGGTTTCTGCCTATCTTCCTTCGCCACTTGATCGTGTCGCATATGCTTGTGACAACGCCAACGACGGTGCTGAAGTGACCATCACCGCTGACCCGGAAGGGCCGATGGTGGCGATGGCCTTCAAGATCGTTGATGAAACCTTTGGTCAGGTGACTTACGCTCGCATTTACCAGGGCGAGTTGAAGAAGGGGCAATCGTACAAGATTGGTCGAACAGGTAAGAGTCAGCGTATTGGTCGAATCTACCGTCTGCATGCTGACAAGCGTGAAGACCTTGATGTGTGTCGAGCTGGTGACATTGTCGGCCTTATGGGCGTCGACTGCGCATCGGGGGATACGCTTTCCGATAAGGAAGTGAACGTTTCACTGGAGAGCATTCACTGCCCCGAGCCGGTTATCTCGATTGCCATTGAAGCGAAGACGGCATCGGATCGTGACAATATTTCCAAAGCGTTGGGTCGATTCATCAAGGAAGATCCGACGTTCCATGCACACTTTGACGAAGATTCAGGCCAGACCATTCTGTCCGGTATGGGTGAGCTTCACCTCGAAGTCTATATCGAGCGTATGAAGCGTGAATACAAGTCGGACGTCGTTGTCGGTCAGCCGAAGATTCAATATCGCGAAGCACCGACAGTCGAAACCAAATACAACTACAAGCACAAGAAGCAGTCGGGAGGTTCGGGTCAGTACGCTCACGTTGTCGGTACGCTTATCCCGATGCCGGAGGAACGTGAAGAAGATTACGAATTTGAGAACAAGGTGACGGGTGGTCGTATTCCGACGGAGTACATTCCATCGGTCGACAAGGGCTTCCAGATGGCTCGCCCGACTGGCCCGCTTGCCGGGTTTGAAGTTGTCGGTGTCAAAATGATTCTTGAGGATGGCAGTTTCCACGCGGTTGACTCATCTGACCTTGCGTTCCAGGTGTGTGCACGCACGGCCTTCAAGCAGGCTGTTCAGGATGCGACGCCGGTTCTTCTTGAGCCGATCATGAAGGTTGAGATTGAAGTTCCGAATGACTTCCAGGGTGCTGTGAGCGGTGACGTTTCATCCCGCCGCGGCATGATCATCTCCAGCGAGATGAAGGCTCAAGCTGCGGTGCTGATTGCAGAAGTTCCGCTGTCGAACATGTTCGGTTATTCGACAGACCTTCGTTCGCTGACGCAGGGGCAGGCGACCTTCTCGATGGAATTCTCCTGCTATCGCCGGGCGCCTGGTAACGTTCAGGCTGAGGTGATTGCCGCCGCCCAGAAGGCGAAGGAAGCCGCTTCCAAGGGTGGCAAGTAGGCTAGCTTCGTTGCCATCCCGTTTGCCGTTTCCCGGTGAACGTCATTGACTGAAATCACTCACCCGTCTCCTCACAAGGGGGCGGGTTTTTTTGTGTACTTATTCCGCTTACCCCCGGTCGTCATGGGATCGTGAGCGCCTGCAACAGCGGGTTGAATATCGGGCGTTCGCCCAGCGGTGTGCAAATTTCAATCGCCGGGCCGATAAGCAGTGCGCCAACGACAACACGTTTCCGGTCTGGCCGATAGATGATGAGTTACGGCGAGCGTTTTCTATGTCGTTCGCCTGTTCTGAACATCACCCGTCAGCTGGAGAACAAACTGTGGCCGTCACTACTCTACCGCAGGCATCACCTTCTAAAGCACCGCGCGTCAACGGACAGCCTCATTTCGATTTTGATCGTATCACGGGTGAGCAGTTTCAGTTGGCGGCCGATCATATGAATCTGGATCCGGAGGTCCGGATGTTGCTTCGTTCGCCATACCGTGAGGTGATTGTCCAGTTGCCGGTTCGCATGGACGACGGTCGGTTGGAGCTGTTTCACGGGTATCGTGTGCAGCACAATGGCGTTCGCGGTCCCTATAAGGGCGGCATTCGATATCACCCTGAGGTTGATTTGAATGAGGTTCGCTCGCTTGCGGCCCTGATGACGTGGAAAACGGCTCTGGTCGATGTTCCGTTCGGTGGTGCAAAGGGTGGTGTATCTTGCGATCCGCATAACATGAGCCAGAACGAACTGCGGTCGTTGACGCGCGGGTTCACTCAGAAGATTTCTCTGGCTATCGGTGTTTACCGCGACATTCCCGCGCCTGACGCTGGTACGAACGCGAATGTCATGGCTTGGATCATGGATGAATATGGGAAGAAGAACGGCTATTCGCCGGCGATTGTAACGGGCAAGCCGGTCAGCCTGGGGGGCTCTGTCGGTCGTGAAGAAGCGACGGGGCGTGGTACGGTGATCGTGACCCGTGAAGCGTGTCAGGCGTTTGGCATTCCGTTGAAGGGGGCGCGGGTCGCTATCCAGGGCTTCGGGAATGTTGGATCATGGACGGCAACGCTGATCGATGAACTGGGTGCGAAGGTTCTGGCGGTTTCGGATGTATACGGGGCCATATTCAATGGTAACGGTTTGGACATTCCTGCGTTGAGAGAACACGTTGCCGCCTCGGGAAGTGTTGTGGGATTCAAAGGGTCGCGTGACATCACGAACGAAGAGCTGCTGGCGCTCGACGTGGATATTCTCGTTCCGGCTGCCCTTGGTGGTGCGATTACGCGAAACAACGCGGAAGGGGTGAAAGCGAAGATGGTGGTGGAGGCTGCGAATTCGCCGATTACTCCTCGAGCCGAAGAGATTCTTCGTCAGCGCAACATCCACATTCTTCCGGATGTCTTAGTCAATGGTGGCGGCGTGACGGTTTCCTACTTTGAGTGGGTTCAGAATATTCAGCAGTTCCGTTGGAACATTCAGCAGGTCAATGACGAGTTGGAGAAGAAGATGGTGGCCGCCTGGTCGTCGGTCTACAACCGTTATCTTGAGGATCGTACGACGCTTCGCATGGCCGCGTTTACTGTCGCGCTGGAGAAACTGGCTGAAGCGACAAATCTGCGGATGTAACGGCATGTCGGTGTGGGCCATGCCTGGCGTTATCCAGGCATGGCACCCCGTCGGAGCCTTCGCACTTCTCTTCATTCCACGCCTTCGATCGCCCGTCTCCTCATTCTTTTCGTACAGGTTGGCTTGCGCAAACCCCGCTCGGCTCGACCATGACAATATCGATGGTTGAGATCAGACCGGGTGCGGATAGGATGTCCTTCGGTTTTCGTGTCGCGTGTGTGACGCGTGTTGGTCAGTAGCGGGTAGCAATACGATGAGCGTCTTCGACGAGTTTTCCTGGCGTGGTTTGCATTACGACTCAACCGAGGGTGTTTCCGGTTTTCTGTCGGGTGATCCCGTCACGGTCTATTCCGGATTTGATCCTACGGCGACAAGCCTTCATGTCGGGAACCTGGTTCCGCTGATGTCGCTGGCTCGCATGCAGCGTTTTGGTCACAACGTTATTGCCATCGCGGGTGGTGGAACGGGGATGATCGGCGATCCGAGTGGAAAGAGTGCGGAGCGTAACCTCCTTTCGCGTGAACAGGTCGATGCGAACGTGGCGGGTATCAAGACGCAATTGTCGCACATGCTTGACTTTGACAGTGCCACCAATCCGGCACGCCTCGTCAACAATGCCGATTGGCTTGGCACGATTTCGCTGATGGATTTTCTGCGCGATATTGGCAAGCATTTCAGCGTGAACAGTATGTTGGCTCGAGAGTCGGTCAAGCGGCGGATCGAATCTACGGATGGCATTTCCTACACTGAATTTACCTACATGCTCTTTCAGGCCTATGACTTTCTTGTTCTTCATGATGAATACGGCTGTCGTATGCAGGTTGGCGGCAGTGATCAGTGGGGCAACATCATTTCCGGAGTCGAACTGCTTCGACGTAAGCGGAACGTACAGGCGTTTGGCCTGGTTTTCCCGTTATTGACCACGTCTTCCGGAGAGAAATTCGGGAAGACGGAGGATGGTGCGGTTTGGCTGGATGCTGGATTGACGTCGCCCTACAAGTTCTATCAATACTGGTTGAATGCCGACGATGCCGATGTCGAAAAACTGCTGAAGACGTTTACATGGCTGGCGGAAGATGAGATCAGCGGACTGGCAGAAGCGGTGCGGGATCGCCCGGAGAAGCGTGAAGGGCAGCGCAAGCTGGCCCAGGAAGTGACGA
>JBMYUM010000310.1:0-5278 GCA_049605375.1 Phycisphaerae bacterium
GCCAGGTTTCCCACATAGATCGTCTTCACCTTTGTTACTCCGAAATAAGCGCACCGCCGCCGGCGATGCGCGTAAGCCGTCCTCCACGACTCACTTTGTCCTGATTCCCCGGGATGATTCTGTCTGGTAATCCAAACAAGGGGTATGCCCACGAACATCCTTCCACGGGGCGAAGTCTAGCAATCGGGAAATTGCATGTCAAAGCAGGAAGCCGTGGCGCAGAAAGCCTCGGCTGATCCAAAACAAGGCAAGGCCGACCGGAAATCGCGAAGGAATAAGCAGAATGGCATGGCGGCAAACTCACGGCGCCCAGAACCGACACCGAGTTCACGAACTCCACACGAAATACGTAAACAACCTTAACAGAATAGCTTGCCAGAACAGCGACTGCCCGAACAGCGCTTACCCGAACAGCGCATGAACAAGCGACACCGGACGCGGAATCCAGACCTACCCATCTTGAGCGTCGTCAGGCTTGTCAAGACCGAACGCAGCGTGCAGGTAACGCAAAGCGGTCGGACCATCCTCACGCCGGACAATACAACTGATGACAATTTCGCTGGTCGAAATGTTGGCAATGTTCACCTTGGCTTCAGACAGCGCATCAAACATCGTCGATGCAATGCCGGTGTGCGTCCGCATGCCAACACCAATGGCGCTCACCTTCGAAACGCCACGATCAACATGGACACTGCCAATACCCAACTTCTGCAAGAGATCCTGGCAAACCACTTCGGCCTCCTGCGCATCCGACTCTTCCGTGCTGAAGCCCAGGTTGGCTTGCTTTCCATCATCAAGAATGTTCTGGACGATGTCGTCCACCATGATGTTGTGGCGAGCGACATCAGCAAAGATTCGCGCCGCAATGCCGGGATGATTCGGAACACCATTCAGCGTCACCATCGCAAGATCTTCCTTCAGCGTAACGCCACGAACCGCGACCGCCTCCATTCCCGGTGTTTCACCCGTGATCATCGTACCCTCCGCATCAGTCAATGAACTTCGTACATGTATCGGTACGCCAAACTTGGTACCAAACTCGATCGCACGCGAATGCATCACGCCCGCACCAGCCGCCGCCATCTCCAACATCACATCGTAACTGATCGAATCAATCTTACGCGCCTGAGGAACCACACGGGGATCAGTCGTGTAGACACCATCAACGTCAGTGTAGATCTCACAAGCACGGGCCTGCAAAACCGCCGCAAGCGCAGCCGCCGTCGTGTCAGACGCACCCCGCCCCAACGTGGTAATCTCACCGGCCGAGTCAATGCCCTGGAAACCGGCCACGATCACGATCTTGCCGGCAGACAACTCCCGGTCCAGCCGATCACGACTGATGCTCTGAATCCGCGCACGCGTATGCGCCCCATCCGTAAACAAACCAAGCTGACCGGCCGTCAGACTGATCGCCTCGTGTCCCGCCGCATGAATCGCCATGGCCATCAAGGCAATGGACACCTGCTCCCCCGTCGTCAGCAGCATGTCCAACTCGCGTTTGGGCGGATCGGAACAAATCCCGCGGGCAAGCGAAAGCAACTCATCCGTCGACTTGCCCATCGCGGACACAACAAGGACGACACGGTTACCCTCCAACTTCGATTTCACAGCGCGCCGCGCCGCACGATGAATACGCTCGACAGTCGCTAAGCTGGTACCACCAAATTTCTGAACAACCAGACCCATGGAACCTGTACACTCCTTTTCCAGTCCGGCCAAACCCCACACGCACGTATAAGGCACCAACCGGAAAGGCTATGGTAGCAAGTCGTGGACAGGCGAAAAGCGCAGCAGAGAGGGAAGAGGCTGGGATTGAACGGAATCACGCCCGCTACGGACGCTTACTCTCAGACGTGATTGGCCCGACGATGGGATGACGCTGGGTGGAAGGCGAAAGAGCATCGCGCGTATCGGTCGTTTCACGAAGGCCGACACGATCCGGACGCACCGTTTCCGACGTAACCGACGGCTCGCCATCAGATGCAGTATCGGGGAGAGATCCGGCCACCGTAGTCGCCGATGGCTCGACTTCACCAAGACCCGTCGCCGTCCTCACCAGGACCGTTTGATGGACACCCCAGGCATCCTGCTCCCGACGAATCTGAGCGAAGAGCTCTTCAACCGACTGATCAAAGAACTTGCGATCACCAACACCCGCCACCTGCCGACGATCATCGACAATCCGCAACTCGTGCAGCAAGCTTCGAGAAACCGCTCGAACGTCGTCCTCTGTCATGAAATCGTTTCGATAGGCAGTGCCCATGACACGCCAATGAGGGACCACACGACGAAGCATGGTGATGTGATGAATAACGACAGGATGAATCATGGCACCGGGCGTTGGCAAGAAATGAACCGTCGCATCCCGACCACCGAGATGGGCCAGAACTTCGGTCCACCACTCATCAAGATACCAACGGGCAAGCTCGCCATCCCCATCCGTCACCCCAAGGTTCAGATCAAGACGACCCTCACCAAGCGTCTCGGGAAACAATCCATTGCAATCGGGGGATAGATCCACGCGCGTCGTCCCACCGGGCGGAACCCGGCGTTCAACCGTTGAGGTACGCATGGATTGACGTGCCTTCTCATCCATGAACAGCTCCTGATGCAGCCTCATGCCGCATGACGATGCTGAAAGTTGTTATCGGTGCAAAGCCCTCAACCACTTGATGCATCTCTCGAAATTACCCAATAGCATGAGTTTATGTCTATTGTATCGAACGGAGAGCCGTTTTTACTTCAATTTTACGCCCTTCAATTTATGCTTGCGGGGACATTTTGGGAACGCGATGATAGATGAGATGTGCGACCGGGCACGAGAACAAGCAGTCTCAATCACAGGCATCAAACGAGGTCCATACCCCAGGGCACGACAACAACCACAAGATGACGAGCAGACGCTGAATGCAGTTGATCGACGCAAATTTCAATAAGCGCCACAGGCACGCGCGCCCCGACGCACGGCTCACGCTGCGCAGAATCGCTAACCACGTCCTCGTCGCGTGCCTCGGCATAGCGACCGGCTGCAGTGACCTCATGAGCGATCCGCCGGCGGCATCGCCCGTTGACGCCAGTCTGGCCATACCGAGCACCGCCAACACCCAAACCCGCGTCGCGGCCGGCAGCGAATCAATCATCCCCGTCACGCTGGATGCAACCGCCAGCGTAACCGAAGGCGATACCTCGTTCAGCTGGATTCTCGAAGACGAAATCATCGGCAGCGGTGAAGTGGTCGAAGTCGAACTGGCAACCGGCGAATACCAGGTCACCCTGGTAGTGGAAGACGAAGAGGGACGGACGGCCAGCGATTCCGTCGAGATCGTGGTCGCCCCTGGCGCGCCGGGTGATATCTTGCTCGAACTGAACATCATGGGTGCCGGCGCAACCAACCCCGGTGCGGGCTTTTCACTTCACGAAGAAAGCGAAACGATCCGCGTCGATGCCATTCCAGCCGAAGGCCATCGATTTGTCCGATGGTACGGCGATGTCGACTCCGATGAGTCATCCCTTATCGTCGTCATGGATCGCGACCTGAACCTGACGGCCGAGTTCGTATCACAGGATGCCGATCTCAATCCGCGGTTCTTCGTTCCCTATGCTGCAGGTGAGACGCGACGGGTATCTCAGGGCGTCAACGGCGACTTCAGCCACGAAGGCCGATTCGCGTGGGACTTCCCCATGCCGATCGGAACACCCATCCTCGCGGCCCGCGCCGGACAGGTCATCGAAGTCGTCGATACCTTCCAGAACACGGAAGTCACATCAAGAGATCTCATCGGTTCAGCCAACCATGTCGTGATCGACCACGGCGACGGCCTCCAGTCAATTTACGCGCACCTGGACTTTGACGGCGCTATCGTCGAACCGGGCCAACTTGTGGCACGCGGCCAGACGATTGGTTTTTCCGGCAACACCGGCTTCAGTACCGGTCCTCACCTGCATTATGAAATTCTGAACCCATTCGGTGAGAGCATTCCCAGTGGCTTTTTCGAAGTCGATACCAACCAGGGCGTCCCGTCGGAAGATGACTTCGTCACGTCATCCAATCGCCTGGATACAAGTTCCATCGCACGCTATCGACCATCATCGATGCAGGCCGATCAATTTCTTGTTAACGACATTGTGCTCTCCGAACCCCTTCCCCCCGCCTACTATTTTGAAACGGAAACGACCTACCGGTTCGTCGGCGAAGCACTTGATAACAGCCAACGGGTGTGTGTCGCCCTCGTCGACCCCGAGACATTTGAAACGTCATACTGCGACCTGCAGGACATCAATCCAGACGGCAGCTTTGACCTGCAGGTGTCCTTCCCCAGTGAATTCCAAGGCGAGTATTTCCTGGGCGTCATCAGCGGAATCGGTGGCGCCGAAGGGCAGGCCAACCGCCGAGTGACGCTCATGGAACCCGTAGAGTCGACATCGGAACCGCAGGCCGAACTGCTTGCCGAAGACGCCGGCGAGCTCATTCAGTACTTTGAAGACCACAGGCTGGACGGCGCGGACAGTGTCCGCGCATCAGGCGGCCCGGTGAATTTCCGGTGGGCGCAATCCGCTGGACCACCCGCCGTCATCTCAGATCCAACCGCACCGTCGACCGACTTCTTCGTCACGCCCGGCGAAGGAGGGCGACGAGTCGCGTTTCAATTGGTTGTCGACAACGGCACCCAGTTCAGCGAACCGGTCGAAGTCGAATTCTTCCTGCGCGATACGTTCTATGTCACGGAAGTAGGCATCACCGATGAGACCTGCCCCAACCTTGAAGAATGCCCCGTGAATGACGCCCCCCCACCGGCACTCTCGCTGGAAACAGGCGTCTTTCAGGCATGGGCGGAACTTGTGCAGGCAAAGCCCGGCGACCAAATCAGACTTGAAGTGCGCGATCCGAACGGCGAACTGCGTCGCGAAACGGACATCGACATTGCCGAGAACATCAACACGGTCAGCTTCTGGCGGGTGAGTTGGCCAAGCGTGGGGCTCAGTGTGATTCCAGGCGACTGGCGACTGACCGTCGAACGAAACGGTGACCTCGAAACCGAGTTCGCCTTTCGCGTCATCTCCTGACTTTGCGCTTACAACGCCGACCTGCTTACTCGGCCAACGACTCTTCGGCGGACCGGCCGTCAATCATCGTGCCTTCACCCTGCCCCAGCACAACATCGCGCATGTTTCCGCTGCGCCATAGGTTCAGCACCACAATCGGAATGCCATTCCGCTGACACAAATCGACAGCACTGACATCCATCACACCCAGTCGCTGATTAATCACGTCGTT
>JBMYUM010000311.1:0-5269 GCA_049605375.1 Phycisphaerae bacterium
GGCCGTTCAACCGTTGACCGACGAACCGTCCTGTGGACAGGCATTCGTTTAGCATTTGTCGTTCCTGCCATCGCGACATTCCCCGCGCGTCAGGCACGAGCCGCCGGCAGCAATCTAAGCTGCTATCCGGATGGCCACGCCTGCCCAGGGCAAGAGGCCTGCTGCGATGGGCTCGTCTGCAGCGGTGGAACATGCTCTGCGGGGGCCTCATGCAGCGGCTCCGGCTCACTGTGCAGCGTCAATGCCGACTGTTGCAGCAATAGTTGCTCGTTCGGAACGTGCGACTGACCGGCCACAGACCACTCCCAGACAGACAACAGCGATCAGGCAACCTTGCCCCTTCCACACCCAGCTTTGGCTCAGGGAATTCCCGTGTCAGAGCCGATACTGAGTAACTGTGTAAGACCAGTCTACTCATGAGATGTGTTGCGGGGGGACCGTTTGAAGAATGTCTAGGCTGCACGCACGTGTCGCAGTACGCCTTGCCGATCGACGTTCCAGCGCATGGCGGCAAACCATGCTGATCGTCGGCGTGTCCGCGTCTCTCGGTGTCTTCGCCCCGGATTCACTCCTACCGACCGTTATCGCACAGGTTGAACGCGTCGGCACGTGGTCAACTGAAGGCAGTTTCGACACCAGTGGATTCTCATACACTCCGGAGAGCGGCTGCAATCGACTGGCCGTGGTCATCATCGCCTCAGAGGGAAATACGAACCCCGTCGCTAATGTCAACACGGTGACGCTCGGAGGACGTACCCTCACCGCCATTCAAAACAGCGATGGCTCAGTCGCCGGGGCCGCAGGAGACTATCACAACATTCTTTGGATGGGATATATCAACGAAAGCGACATCTCAAGCATGAGCGGGACAAGCCTCCTCGTCACATGGGACCAGGCTCCTAACACCCCTTTTGGCCAAACGAAGGTCGCTGCTGCCACCTATGCTCATGTCAATCAAACGACACCGATTGCAGACAGCGCCGCCAACACGTCAACCTCCGGCACAACAATTCAAGCGGGAAGCGTCTCGGTCGGCGCATCAGACTTGCTGATTTACTCCACGATCGTCGGCAATCCTTACAATCATTCCGCACCGGCAGGCTATACAGAGGCATTTGAAGTTGACGGCGGCATCTTCAATTTCTCATTCGCTGCCGTAGAAAGAGATGCCACCACATCATCTTCAGAAAATCCAACAGCAACCTGGTCCTCTTCAGACCGTTTGGTCATGATCAACGCGGTCCTGAACTACGACGCCGAAGACGCCATCGATCTCGAAGAGCATCCGTCATCACAAGAGTCCGATGCATTCTCAGAATCGGCAGCCGAAACCGACGCCGAACTCTTTGCGTTTCAACTGACACCATTCAATGGGACGCAAACGGTAACATCGCTCGTTTTTAGCCTATCGAACGTCACAGCGGTGACAGATGGTGATTGGGCCGGCATCGAAATCGTCGTCGATTCGAACGGCGATGGCGCAATCGGTGGAGGTGAAACGACAACTGTCGGCGGAAGCGGTACCGTGAGCACATCCGGCGGCACGATTACGTTCTCCACCAGCTTCACGGTAACGGCCACCACACAGTACATTCTTCGAGCCGACTTCAGTTCCTTGTCAGATGGCGATCGGATCACAGTAGGACTGACTGATTCCAACATAACATCATCAGTCTGTGTTGCGGGATCCGCAACCTCGGCTTCGCATGCGGAACTTGACTGCTCATACACCGAAAGCAATGAGACATGGACGGCAAGCTCGGCAGACAGCTGGGAAACCGTCACACTTTCAGGGTCACCCTACAACGTACCGGCCAATGCCATACTTGAGGTCGGAATTCGCAACGATGCGATCGAGAATGAACGTTCGGGGGGCGTTCGTGCGGTCGGATCAAGCTTGCAACGCAGGCTGCAACTGCAGGAAGCGGAGGCCGGCGGCGATGACATACTTGTCATGCACGTGACAGCAAATGCAAGCTCACAGATAGAGTACTACTCCGATGACACCGGCGATGTTGACTTTATCCTTCTCGGATATTGGGAATCGGATTGCGGAACGTATGCCGAGGCTTTTGACTCATTTACGGCTGGCAGCAGTGGCAGCTGGGTCGACGTAAATCTGAGCACATACAGTGTCGCTTCCTGCAGCGTCGCCGAAATCGTCGTAACGAATGACAACGCCTCCAGTGCAAGACAAGCGGGAGTGCGGCGAGACGGTTCCTCGCGAAGCCGAATTGTAGATCTGCAGAATGCAGAAGCAGGCGGCGTAGATACCGGTACGTTCTTCGTGCAGGCCGATGATTCGGCCAACGCCACAATCGAAGTCTATGCCGAGAATACGAGCGATGTGGATTTCTACCACGTAGGTAGATGGTCGACGCGACCGGGAGCGTACATTGAGATCTTCCAGGATGCGGGCAGCCCGTCGAGCGACGCAAGCTGGCAAGACCTTGACCTGTCCTCTCTTGGTGTCGCAGCTTACGACGTCGTCGAATTTGTTCTGGCAAACGAAATCACGTGGTCGGAAAACAACATGGGGGTCAGGTCGAACGGGTCCTCACGAACAAGAGTCTTCGATCTTCAAGAAGCCGAGGATGGCGGCGACAGTCTCGGCCGAATGCACGTGGTCGCCGACGGTTCGGCAACAATCGAATACTACCAAGAAGATATCAGCGATTCGCATACGTTCAATGTTGTTGGCTCCTGGGTTATTGGCGGAAACCAACAGCTTCTGGAAGATCACATAACCGGTCAGGAAACCGATGCATTCACCCAAAGCGGATCGGAAACCGATGCCGAGCTCTTTGCGTTCGAACTCAATCCGCTGTGCGACACAACCACAATCACGCAGATTGTCTTTCGACTCACCAGCATTTCAGGTCTCACCGATGGTGACTGGGGTGGAATCGAATTACTCGTGGATGCCGATGACAGCGGCGACATCTCCGGCGGCGAAACCACGGCGGTCGGCGGGACAGGTGTTGTTAACACGGCTGGTGGAACCATCACATTCTCCACCTCTTTCAGCTTGACGGCCGAGACAAGCTACATTCTCCGCGCTGATTTTGCGTCCTTGTCGAATGGCGATCAGGTTACGATTGGCCTGGATAAGGCAGATGTGACAACGACAGCATCTGTAACCGGTTCCACGGGATCGGCGACCCACATCGAGAGATGTTCGTATGAGTCACTCGCAGAAACGTGGACCCCGTCCGCATCTGGCAGCTGGACAACCCAGGACCTCAGTGGCTCGCCGTACAATGTTCCTGCTAACGCGGTCGTCGAAGTGGCTATTCGGAACGACTCCACTGGAAACGAACGATTCGGAGGTATTCGTGCCGTCGGTGCTTCGGTTGATCGACGCATTGAACTCCAGGAAGCGGAAGCCGGCGGCTACGACATTCTTGTCCTCCATACCCAGGCCAGCGCTTCTTCCACCATTGAATACTATGCGGAAAGTACATCCGACATTGATTTTGTCCTGCTCGGCTACTGGGAATGCGGCACATACGTCGACACATTCGACACCTTCACGGCAGGCGCGAACACAAGCTGGCAGGATCGCGACCTCTGTACGTACGGCGTGAGTCCCCAATACGTAGCCGAAATCGCATTCACAAACGATGACACCGGCAACGAAAGAGAGGCCGGCGTAAGGACAAACGGTTCATCGTTGTCGCGCATCGTGGATCTTCAAGAAGCCGAAGGCGGCGGCGTTGACGCAGGCAGCATGATCGTCCGCGCCGACAATACCCCCAGTGCCACCATCGAGCTGTATGCGGAAGACAACAGTGACATAGACTTCTATCTCGTCGGCTACTGGAGCGTCGCCCCGCTCAATTACACGGAGCTGTACGCCGATGTTGGAAGCCCAAGTAGTGATGGTTCCTGGGAAGACATCGATCTAACCAGCTTCAGCGTACCTGATAACGCGGTCGTCGAAATTGCCTTTCAGCATGAGGTAACCGACACAGAAAACATGATGGGGCTCCGCCCCAACGGTTCGTCTGCGGATCGCCGCCTCGACCTCCAGGAATCTGAAGGGGGAGGCGACAGCGTAGCCCGAGCCCATACGCTTTCCGATGGCAGCGCTATTGTGGAGCTCTACCACGAAGATGTCAGTGACACCCATACTTTCCGACTGATGGGCTACTGGGATAGTTGCGATTCAGCAGTCGAATACATCGTGACGGATCTCGGCGCAAACACCGCGGCAAACTCCGCGGGTGGTTTCGACATCAATGCCTCAAACCAGATCGCAGGATTTGAACAGGCCGCCGGCGGCGCAACCGACGGCTGGCTTTCCGATTGCGGTACGCTGACCGACGTCGGAAACCTCAGCGGCGCAACAAACGCAGAGTGCCTCGCCATCAACGCATCTGGAGTTTTGGCCGGTCGGGCTGACAACAGCAGTTCCAATTCACGCGCATTCACCTGGACCAGTGGCGGTGGCATGATCGATCTTGGCATCACGGAAAGCCGAACGGAAAGCGAAGCGTTCGCCATCAATGCCAACAGTGAAGTCTGCGGTTCAGTTTTCAATATTGACTCCGGCCCGGATGAACGACTCGCCATGATTTATCTGCCGAATCCGGCCTACAACCTGACGGCGGGAATGACTTCACTCGGCACACTTGGCGGAGAAGAGAGCGTCGCAACTGACATCAATGACTCCGGTCAGGTCGTCGGTGGAGCACAAACCGTAGGTGGCGTGTTTCGTCCCTTCCGCTGGGAGAACGGCACCATGACCGACCTCGGTACCCTCGGAGCAGACGAAGAGAACATCACCCATCGAGCTGAGGGAGTCAACGCATCCGGCAATACCGTCGGACGGTCTTTCACAGCCGGCGGGGAAGCGCATGCATTCTACTACGATGGCAGCATGACCGATCTTGGCGTACTGACCGGAGGCGACTCGAGCTGGGCTTTCGACATCAACGACTCAAACGTCGTCGTGGGAACCAGCAACGTGACCGGAGGAAACTTTCGGGCCTTCGTATACGACAGCACGAACAACATGCGAAATCTGAATGACCTCATCGACTCAGGATCGGGTTGGACACTTACCCGTGCAACGGCAATCAACAACAATGGTTTTATCACCGGCTTCGGAACAAACGGTAGTGCAGACCTGCGCGGTTTCCTCCTGACACCCGCATGCAGTGCCGGCGGTGGCGGCGCCGCCTTCTTCTACCATGAGACGGTGCAGCGCGTAGGCCGCAACGGCCAAGCCGGTTATGAATTCGTTTCGCCTCGTGGAGAACTACTG
>JBMYUM010000312.1:0-5256 GCA_049605375.1 Phycisphaerae bacterium
GCCTCGTGAATGCGGACGACCACAATCATCTCGGACGTGTCAGGCAACTGCATCAGGACCTGACGCTCATGCACGGTCGCACCTTCCTTGACCTGCCCCGAACCGTCGGATGACCAGAAACGTCCACCACCGGAGTAATAGACAACAAAGCCCGGTGCCGGGGCGAAGATCTTGCAGTTCTCGCGCTGGGCACGAAGCTTGGTCAGGCGGGCACGTGTGATCTCAAGCTCTTTGCGCTTTCCATCCACATTATGGACTTTCTTAGCTTCTTCCGATTCCGCGTTCTTTCGGACGCGGTCGAGCTCACGCTTCGCTTCGTCGCGATCGGATTCTCGCTTGCGTAGTTCCGCCTTGTGCGTGAACTGGCCTAGAACCATCTTGGCCTGTTCGGCCTTTTCCAGGTTCCAGAGCGCTTTCTTGTACTGAAAGTCGTTCTCTTCAAATTCAACCTGCGTGATGAATTCGCGTTCCACCAGTTTCTTGGCAGCGTCGAAGTCGGCTCGACGACGCTCCAGCTGAATCTTCGCTTCTTCAATGGCGATCTCGGCATCGCGGAGCTGCTGTGCCCAATCGCCCTTAAGATACTTTTCAAGTTCCAGCGTTTTCAACTCCACGTCGAGCTGTGCTTTGGCAATATCGCTGGCGTTCTTGTCACGCTGAATGTCCAGGTCAGTCTGCGCGGCTTGGTAGGACGTTGATACGGTCGCTTCTTTCAGCTCTTCCTGTGTGATCTTCTCATCCAGCTGATCACTGGCGAGCTCGACGAGCAGGTCGCCTTGCTCGATCGGAGTACCTTCCTCGACGACGCTGATGATGGTCGCCCGACCCTCGACCTTGGATTTGATGTCGACCGATCGAGCCGCCTTTAACTCGCCTTTCTCTTTCAATTCAACGAGGAACGAACGACGATCAACATTGTGCGTGTCAACGGCGTCGCCGCTCTCCAGGCTACCCATGTTCATGGCTGCCCAACCGCCGGCGGCAACACCGGCCATCACGACAACGGCGACGACGTAAGCCAACGCGCCACCGCGCCTGCGGTACGATTGGACCAAACGAACGGACTTGTGTTGCTGCGAACTACGATCGTTGCTACTCAACATGTGCTGCATACCTCTTACCGTTCGTTTCGCCCAATGCTTTTCCAAATTCGCCGCAAGTCACCCCGTGTCTGCCTTCAACAGCGGCAATCGGGGTATGTAAGTTATCGGTCATCATGCCCTCGCGACGGTGTTCGATGAACTCCGGCGGGGTGATTTATCCCCACGAGGACTTTCTCACCGTTTTGGGCAATACCTACCTGTACGTCGAAGTATAACGCTGCATGCCCGAAAATGTTGAGTTCGAGCCACGATGCGTGGTCGAAAATTGTCATATCTTCGTAAATAGACGGCATTTACTACCGCAGCGGGAGCGGATACCGCCAGATGGCTAGCTGCCCGGTTGGGCTGTGTCAGTGCTGGGAGGGTCGAAATCGCCATGAGCGTCCCACGTTCCCTCGTCACTCACCAGCAAGGTTCCCGTATCCAGGCGGAACTGAAGAATGGCCGTGCGATAATCGGCGATCGCGTTTGCGAGCGAATCCTGAGCCTGCAGTAATTCGTTTTCGGCGTCGATGACGTCCTGGTTGCTGGCCTTTCCGAGGTTGTATTGCGCCAGTGAGGCATCACGTCGAAGTTCGTTTTCCTGGACGTTCAGCGCCTGAATATCGCGCACATCACGGTTTCGAACGATTTGGCGTAACGCCCGACGCACATCGGCACGCACGGTATCCTGGTCCTGGTCAAGCAATCGCTCGGCCCGGCGAACCGTCACCAGCGAACGTCGGTACGCTGCCCGCTCCGGTACCCGGTCATCCATCTGCAGATCAATAGCCGCCCGCCACGTGGTTCGTTCCGTATTGTACCCGAGGATCGCTTTCTCGTTCGCATCAGTAGCCATCGTGATGCTCCCCGAAAGATCAAGATCAGGGAGAATTTGGTTCTTGGCGATGGCGACGCCACGCCGTGCATCATCGACACTGTCGGCGCTGGTGATCAAATCCAGGCGATACTTCAACGCGATGTCGATCGAGACTCGATCATCCACTTGCGGGATGAGAGACTCCACCTGCTGCCCGATGGGATCGTCCACGAAAGGCAGAACATCCAGTGGTGTATCAACTGACATGCCAAGCCGAATCTTGAATCGATCCAGGGCGCTGGCGAACTGCTCCTTACGAGCAACCAGTGCAACCTCGGCACTACGGAGGTTGGACAACGCACGCGTCGCATCCGAAATGTTCTCGCTGCGTCCCATCCGATTGATGAAGTCTGTTTTTTCCCAGCTACGGTATCGAGACAGATAACTGCCGTACGTGTTGTCGATACTGGCCTTCAACACCTGGAGATTGAAGAAGTCGTTGGCGATGCTGACCACAAAGGTACGCCGAAATCGCTCATACGAACGCACGGCGTAGATCAGTTCGCGCTCAGCAAGGTAACGCGACTCATACGCCACCCGACCCGCACCGCGAAGTAGCGGGATGTTAGCCTCAAGAATGGCGGTACCCGTTTCACCAGACGTGACGGATTCACCCAGGTCTCGCATGAAGGACCCGATGACACGAGCTGTAATTTCCCCGCCAAGTGGTAAGCGCTGCGTCACCGCGGCCTGCGCCACGGCCGACATGGCATGATCGAAGTCGCGCACCTGGCCATAGTTGGCATATTCAGCGCGCACCGTCGCTGAAAAACGAGGCGTCCAAAGCCAACGCTCCACGGACAAATCCAATCCTGCCAGATAGAGATCCTCTTTGGCGTTCTGCAGGTCGCGAGCATTAACCAGGCCGTACGCAATGGCATCAGCCAATCCGAAGACTTCCAGCGACAGTCTCTCCTCGGCGGTGAAAATATCCTTGCTCAAACGGACATCAGCCCCGTCCGGGGCGGCGGGCGACTCTGATGCCTCACCATCACTTGTTTCCACTTGTGAAGTTGCTGCATCTGTCTCCGGAGCATCGCCATCGGTTGTCGGTGGATTCGGATCGGAAGTCTCTGCAGCCGACGGGGACGTGACCTCGGGGGCAGGCCCGCCGTTCTCCGACTCATTCGGTGAGGTGGTCGGGGGATCAACACCCGGCTCACCGCCATTTGTCGTGCTTTCAGAAGCCGATTGATCATCGGAATCAGTCGGAGGTGGAGCCGTCGGTGTGTCGGAATCGTCAGTCGTGACGTCCAATGCAGCAAATTCGGGTGGTATTTCCGACAGGAGCGGTGAAGGCGTGAAATCGTATTCCGAACCGTCACCGGTCTCGCGGTCAGGGTGACGAATCTCGGCACGAGTGGCGTCCGCCAGCGATTCGTCCTGTCGACGTTCGACAAGATCGTAAACGTGGCGATCGGCATGATCGCGAATGTGCTGATAACAGCCGGTAAGCACCGCAAGAATCGGTAACCCACAAAGAGCCACCGGTAATCTTCGAATTGTGACTGGCCACACCATCGTTGGCGAAGTTTCCATCGGGTGACCGACGGGGTCAAGGTGCGGTCGGCGGATATTCGCGTAAACGTTGCTGTGACCTTGATATACGACATCTTCCGACATGTCCGTCACGCGGGTAAACTGGATGTGTCGGCAACGTCTGATCGTCTGTGTTGCCATGCTCGGATTTGGGAACATCTGTGTCGTATGCAATCTGGCAAGCCGCTACCCAGGTATCATTTCGAAGAGAACGCGGCCGACGCCGAACGTCATGCCAGGGGGCATCTTGGTCTGCCGGTCTGGTGCCAGGTTTCAAATCGCCCAACCCTGTCGGACGAGATGCGTGGGCGCTGCCTGAATCCGTCCGAATTGCCCGGAGCGACACTGGTCAAACGCGGCGACGAGCGCGAGGTCTGGGCAGTAACGTGTGAAGACCTCCGGCTTCACATCAAGCTATTCCTGGGCCACCATGGAGGCATACCCAAACCAGCGATCATGGAATCGCAGCGGTTGCTGGAGGCGGCGAATCGAGACGTCCCAGTCGTTCCACTGATGGCCCTAGCCTACGATGATGGCGATCGGGCTGCCCTTGCCACCTTGTCGATCCCCAACGCGATAACACTTGCCGAGTGGTGGGAAGAATATGCCGGCAGCAAGATGCACGGTAACGTGGCGTCACGCCGAACGGTGATGCAATGCGTTGCGGCCACGATCGCCAAAGCGCATATGGCTGGCCTTTACCTACCCGATGGGCATCCGGGCAACTACTTGCTTGGCAAAACGAACGATGAGATTGAAAGCCCGAACACCGGCACGAAGGACGAACGGTACCGGTGCTACCTGGTTGATTTGGCAGGAGCGACAACAACGAAAGATCACAGCCCTGTTGCGCGCTCGCAGCGAATGCGCTCCCTCGCTCAACTCGAACAATATTTTCACAGGAAGCTCGATGCCAAGCTCCGTATGGTGTTTCTGCGAGCCTATTGGCGAGCATTTGCAACACTCAATTCTCAACCAGACAACAGCGAAAATAACAGCCTTGTCGACTGGTCGTCAGCGATTTCACAGGTACAAAAACAGCTTGCCACGAAGCTCGCCGGGCATTGGGATCGTCGACTTCGAAAGAACGGCAAGTACTTCGCACGTGTCGAGCTCGACAAAGGGTGGTACGGGCAATTCGTGCTGGTTGTGGAGCGGCGTCATCGATTTCGGGATCGATCGCCCGACCGGACACGGCAAGATTGGGAGTCCATTTGTCGAGCAATACCGCTCAATGCGTCGGCAACAGCCAGGGCTACGAACACAGAGATGCTGTTGACTGAGCATCTTCTCGCCTACGGAATTCACAAAGCCGAAAATGCGATTCAAGCCCTTGATTGGACGCTGCGTGGATCGCCGGCGCGACGTCGATTCATTCACGGTCATCACCGGCGCCATCGCGATCAGGATAATGACTTGATGCTCGGTTGGCTGGAACGCAGGCACCGGGGACTGGTGCGTGAGTGCATCTGGTTTGTTGAGGCAAGCCAGCGGGAGGGCAAGCAATCGTGATCCAACTCTGTGAGGGCGATATAACGGCCTATAACGTCGATGCCATCGTGAATGCCGCCAATGAGTCGCTCCTCGGTGGTGGCGGAGTTGACGGCGCGATCCATCGAGCGGCTGGGCCGGACCTGCTGGAAGCCTGCCGCACCATCGGCGGCTGTCCGACCGGCGAGAGCCGGATCACCCCGGGCTTTCAACTCCAGGCCCGATGGGTGATTCACACCGTTGGTCCGATCTGGCGAGGTGGTG
>JBMYUM010000313.1:0-5212 GCA_049605375.1 Phycisphaerae bacterium
CTGCCTGGGCGGATCAGCTTTATCCGATCTACGTTGATCATTTTCAGAAGATGGGATGGCACGATCGTTCAGCGCTCTTGCTGAACGCCTCTCCGGGCTACGATGAGTCGAGCGTTCATCGTTTTGCATCGACTGTCTCTCGGATCCGGCGGCATCACAAAGCACGAGACGAGATCCCCATCGTCAGCTCTTATTTTCCTGCCGATCCAGCCGAATTTGGATGGCGGGCATTTGCTTTTGAGTCGGTCCCGCAAGATGTCGGCATATGGGCGCCGGATGCACGGTATTTTGACGGCACTTCCATAACCATAGGTCGTCAGGATGACGTTCGTGCGTGGCTTCGACCGAGTATCCCGCCGTTCAGCGGAACCACCAGCGTCTATGGCCGGCCGACGGATACCGCCTGCCTTGGCTGGCAAGCCTTGCGATACCAGTGCCAACGCATCGTTCTTGGTCCCGTCAATCGATGGCCCGTGCCGGAACTGGGCGTTTCACCACAATCCTGCATCGATGTTGACCATCATACGCTCATTTATCCGGGGACGCCCTTCGGTCTTGATTCTCCCGTGCCGTCCGTGCGTCTCATGCAGCTGCGTCGTGCCGTGGAAGACACGCAGTTGTTTCGCTTGCTAGCTGAAGCTGACCGTCAACGACTGGAACCGATGGTGTCGCGTCTCGCCGGCGCGATTGGCACCGATACACTCCGCTCACACTTCCAAGATCCTTTTCCACCGTCGTGGCCATCCAAGCTACGCGTGTATTCGATCGCGCGAGATGTGATGAGGGAATACCTTGCGATGCGAATCGAAGGACGCCGTGACCAGGCGGGCCGTACGAAGATTCTGGAGAAGCGGCTCCTGGAAGAGACGGCCACGGTCGATTTCCTGGTTGACGGGACTCGGTTGCGTTTGTTGGAGACACCGGAGGGCGGGCGTGTGCAATTGGCTACGGCTGCATCCGTATCGAACTCGACGGATCAACCGGTTGTTATCAACCTTGCTGCCACGCCACTCGGTCCGGGATGGGAAACTGTGTATACGTCGCCGCTTCGGTCGGTGCCTGCTGGAAGTCGCACGCTTTACAATCTCACAACCGAAGGGCCTGGACTTTCATTGAACGAAGACGGCCTGATCGCCCAGGTCATCGCAAGCAAGAAAGACAGTACCGTTGATGCTGCCTCAGATTTGGATGGCTATGCGCCGGTTGCCTGTGTCACGGCTCATCAGGTTGCATCCGGCCCGCTGATTGATGGTGATCTGTCAGATTGGCCCCGTGCGCAGGGGCAGCGTGCGGGGAACTTTCGGGTGATTGCACGCGGCAACCCTGGCGACGATCGGCAACCCACGCTTGGGACAACGGTGCAAGTGGCGCGAGACAACGCGTATCTCTATCTCGGATTTCGCTGTGAAGCTGCAAGCGTTGAATCGCAGCGTGATAATCGAGTTCGCTATGACGAATTGGTACCGGTCGCGGGTGACGCAGTGGAAATTCTGATCGACCCGTTGAATACAGCCACACGATCGCCGTCGGACATCCGCCATGTTCTGCTCAAGCGTTCAGGGGGGTATCTAGCGGAGATTGGTATTGGCGTGGAGCCGGCGATCGGTTCCCGTCGTGCCTGGCCTGTTGACCTGGATTACGCAATTGTCGAGTCAGACGGGTTCTGGTCAGCCGAAGTCCGCATTCCGATTTCGTCGGTCATTGAGGGAACCAACGTCGATGAAGACGAGTTTGTCGTCTGGGGGCTGAATTTCTGTCGTTTCGACGCCGTTCATCGCGAGTACAGCACCTGGTCGGGCGCAACGGGCTTGAGCTATGATCCCCAGTCATTTGGGAACGGCATCATGGGCCGCATCCGGTGGTCAAATACTGGAATGGAGTAGCGATTCACGTCATCGGTGGCGATAAAATCGGGGATGGACGCAAAAGGGCTCGATTCGCATTTGAATCATCTTCAGGCCGCGCTAGGATTGAAGAGTGTCGTGACGCGAATGTCGTCGTTGCGGCATGCGTCCGAGAAGATCGTGAACGTTTCAATGGGAGTTCCGGACTTGGCGTTACCAAGAAGCAAACGAACACAGCAGGGATTCACACTGATCGAGCTACTCGTGGTGATTTCGATCATTTCCCTGCTGATCTCGATGCTCATGCCATCCCTGAGCCGCGCACGCGCTCAAGCCAAGGCTGTCCATTGCGTTGCGCGACTCAAGGAATTTGGGAACGCGATCGCCTCGTACGAGATCACCAGTAACGGCAAGCTTCCTCCTGCAGAATGGGAACCGGATGCCAATGAGCTTGAGCCGGGGCCGGTGCTTCAGGATGGACCGGTGCGTTACGGTTGGGCCGAGCTTCTCTTCCGTTTTGTTTATCGAGAAGAGGTCAGGATGGGGACCTCCTTTCCCGTCCTTCGTAATGTTGAGGGTCGGCGTTGGGAAGAGTACTTTCTGTGCAAGGCTGCCGGTGGTGAGGATGATGTAACCAGCGGGCACTATCGGGTATACCTGCCTTCGTGGAGCGGCGCGGTTCGTGGTTTTGGATCTCGAACGCGCTACGGTGAGAGTTTTCAGGCCAACCCACGCCGTTCGGCCAGCCGCGACAACCTTCGCCCCCGGTTGCCATTGATTGGGGATGCCAATGAGTATTCCGAGCGTGGTGACGGCGTCGGTGACGATGATTGCAGCTACATTGATGCGGGTGAGGCCAACTATGCCGGCGATGATGGACGGAGTGGGAATCGGTTTTCCGATCGCCACAATGGCGGCACGAACTATCTTTTCCAAGATCTGCATGCCGAATGGGACACCCAGCTTCGCGAGGAATTGGCGCGGGATTACGATCTGAACGGGTATCTCGACATCGACGTCGGCGAATAAAAAGCCGTCATGTCCTGAACAAAACTTACGGGTTTGGGCAGCAACCTGGGTGACAAGGACTGGGCGCCTTCCCACCATTCGGTACACTCGACAGGTAGGGAAGCGAGTTATTCACGGATGGTGATGCCGACTCGCTTAGTACTTCACTTGCATTTCGCAACGGCGAAACTGACTGATGGACATCGTCAATCTCATCCAAGCTGAGTGTATCAAGGTTCCGCTCGCCGCGGCCGAGCGTTTTGAGGCCATTGAAGAGCTGGTGGGTGTTCTTGCCGCCGCCGGCAAGCTGAGCGACCAGGAACGTGTGCTGCACGCGATTATTGCACGCGAGAAAACGCGCTCCACGGGCATCGGGCTTGGGTTGGCTGTCCCTCATGGTAAGTCTGACGGCGCGGGAACGCTCGTGGCGGCCATCGGAAAGCCTGCATCCCCCATCGAATTCGAGAGCGTTGACGGTCGTCCCTGCAGCATGATTTTTCTACTGGCGAGCCCCATCGACAAAACTGGACCGCACATTCAGGCGTTGGGTGGTATCAGTCGGCTCTGGCAGACCGAGAGTTTTCGCACTGCGGTCGATGGCGTCTCATCTGCTGCGGAACTACATGACGCCATTCAACAGCATGCCGGTTGAGCGGCCGCGATCTACCAGGATCGGTCGGGCGACCAGCCTCTAACCGCCGACATTGTCCACCTGCGAGCTATTCTCATCCGTGCCAGCGCCGGCATCAGCAGTCAGAACATCTTTGAGTTTGCGTTTGAGCAATTTCCCGGTCGGCCCTTTGGGCAAGTCTTCACTGATAATGATGCGACGTGGTACCTTGAACCCGGCGACCAGTGTTTTGGCAAGGTTGCGGAGTTCCTGTTCCGTCGGTGACGTGTTGGGTTGCGGGATGACAAACGCTGCGGGCACTTCGCCTCGAAGATCGTCGGGGATACCGATGACAGCGACCTGCAGCACATCGGGATGCGTTTCCAGCACGGCTTCGATTTCGCGTGGAAAGACGTTCTCACCACCAATGATCATCATGTCTTTGACACGACCGGTGATGAAGAGGAACCCGTCATCGTCGAGTCGGCCGACATCGCCGGTGTGAAACCACCCCTCCGGGTCAATGACTTTCGCGGTGTCTTCCGGGCGTCCGTAGTACCCTTTCATGACGCCTGGTGATGAGACCAGAATCTCTCCGTCTTGCCCTGCGGGCAATGCCTGGCCATCTTCGCCCGCGATCTTCACGTTGACGTTTCTGATCATCTTGCCAACGCTTCCAACTCGCGTGTGTTGCGGGGTGTTCGTGGCAACGATCGGCGACGTTTCAGTCAGACCATAGCCCTCACGAATCTCGATGCCGAACCTGTCAAGGAATGAACTACGTACGCTATCGGGAAGAGGCTCGCCACCACTGATGGCAAGGTAGATATCCTTAAATGCGTTCGCCTTGGCTGACTTCGTTTTCAAGATGGCGGCATACATACTTGGGATGGCGACTGTGATCGTGACGCCCCGCTCTTCTACCATTTTGATCATGCCGAGCGGGCTGAAACGTGGCATCGCGAGCACTGTCGCCTGCAGCATGACAGGAAGGAGCACCATTGCCGTCACCCCGAAAACATGGAACGGCGGAAGAACATTGAGGAAGACCTGGTCAGGGTCAATGGCAAGCGTATGGATCGCGTCGGTGCAATTGCTGGAAAGATTGCCGTAGGTGAGCTGAACGCCCTTTGGTATGCCTGTCGTCCCCGATGTGTAAAGGAGGATAGCCAGATCATCATCGGTGACCTTCGGCGGTGGTGGCGTTCGAGAAATCATGGCGACCAGCATTCGGCGTCGCAGTCCGAGCTCTTCCAGAAAGATCGTGCGTGCGGGTAACTGGGAAGCCAGTTTTTCGAAGTGCTTGATGGTGATGATCAGATCAAGGCCGGCGTCTTCCACGACCACCTTGAGTTCCTGTTCGTTTAGAAGGAAGTTCAAGGGTACCGCGGTCTTTTCCGCCCAGAGCGTTCCATAGAGCGCCCCCGGGAAGGCCCCTGAGGCCGGAAGCATGAGCCCCACCTTGTCGTTCTTCGTTTCTCGAAGCACGACTTCGCGAAGAATGCCCGCGAGCATGGTCAGCCGCTTATAACTGAATTCCCGAATTCCGTCATAGACGGCGAGCTTTTTCGGGACTTCCTGCCTGGCCTTAAGAAGTGTATCTACAAGCATGGGATTCTTCGGCTCCGTCCAATAAGAAGCTGGAATTTAGAATTGTCTGGGCTTTTTGTCTAGACATGGAATTCCCGGACTCGCAGAGTCTCGCCAGACCTCCAGCCTCTCCTTCCCGGTACCTCCGTGGGACGGATCG
>JBMYUM010000314.1:0-5210 GCA_049605375.1 Phycisphaerae bacterium
CATCAAGTATCACGACGGCGCGCCTGTGACCATCGGGCAAGTTGCGGAAGTTAAGCTCGGGCCGGCACGAAAACGCGGAACGGGTGCTGATGGGGGTCGGCCTGCTGTGGTCATGACGATCCTGAAGGCACCCGGCACAAACACGCTGGTCATCACGGCACAAATTGACAAGGCGCTAACCGCTCTGGAACCCTCCCTGCCGGCGGGACTTAAGATCAACCGTGAGATTTTCCGGCAGGCCAACTTCATTCAACTGTCGGTAGATAACGTGATGCATGCGCTCCGCGATGCAGCCATCATTGTGTCGATCATTTTGATTCTCTTCCTCCTGAATGCTCGAACAACTGTGATTACCTTAACGGCGATTCCTCTTTCGCTTGCGGTTGGATTACTCGTCCTGAACTGGCTGGGCATGACCGTCAACGTGATGACGCTTGGCGGATTTGCCATCGCGGTCGGTAGCCTCGTGGACGACGCCATCATTGACGTCGAAAATGTCTTCCGTCGCCTACGCCTGAATGCCGCCCGCCCTGAGGATGAACGACAATCCAAAATCACCGTCATCTTTGAAGCCAGTAACGAAATCCGACCGGCGATGGTCTTCGCAACCGTAATTATTGCGTTGGTCTTTGTCCCGCTGATGTTTCTTGAGGGAATCGAAGGAAGGTTTTTCCGGCCGTTGGGGATTGCGTTCGTTGTGTCGATTATTGCTTCGTTGGTCGTGGCCTTAACTGTAACACCGGCCATGTGCCGCCATCTGCTGCATGCCAAGCCAACCGAAAACGAATCGCATGACGGGTTTCTGGTTCGATGGCTGAAACGCATGTACGGACCAATTGTCAAGCGTGCGATCGCCGCGCGCACCGCCGTACTGGGAGTTGCAGGGATTGCTACCGTCTTGACCCTTTGGTTGGGATCGACGTTTGGGACGTCGTTCTTGCCGGAATTCAATGAAGGTACGTTCACTATCGGATTGTTTGCGCCTCCGGGTACGTCGTTGAAGGCCAGCGACCGCATGGCCGGTTCAATCGAAATGCAATTGCTGGAAATTGACGGTGTAAGAAGCGTCACGCGGAGGACCGGACGCGCTGAGCGAGACGAACATGCCGAACCTGTCAGCAATTCGGAGATCGATGTGACGGTGTTGCCAGGCTATCGCAAAGAAGATGTGCGCGGCCAGGTTACGCGAATCCTCGAACAGGTGCCTGGCATTACCACGAACATCGGGCAGCCGATCGAACATAGACTTAGCCATATTCTCTCGGGCACGCCCGCAGCGATTGCGATCAGCGTGTATGGGGACGATCTTGACGTGTTACGCACGATCGCCAAGGAAATCGAAGGTGTATTGAAGCCGTTACCCGGTGCGCGTGATGTGGCCGCCAACCGCGAGGTCATGATTCAGTCGCTACCTGTCGAATATCGGCCTCTCGATTTGGCTTCCTTTGGCCTGACACCTGCCGACGCGGCCATGCAAGTTCGCAACGCAATTTTTGGTGCCGAGGTTGTGGAAGTAAATGAAGGTGTGCGTCGGTATGCTCTGACGGTCAGGTTGGCCGATCACGAGCGTGAAAGCGTGCGAGACCTTCGTCAATTGATTCTGCGCGGACAGGGAGGTGCTCATGTCCGGCTTGACGAAGTTGCGGTCATTGGCCCGGAGATGTCCTCGAACCTTATTGCACGGGAAAATGCTCAGCGTAAAGCCGTTGTTTCTCTCAATGTGGCGGAAGGGTCAAACCTTGGACATCTGGTTGCCGAAGTCGAATCGCTTGTCGATCCGATTGTGGCAAAGCACGGGTACACCGTGAAGTACGGCGGACAATTCGAAGCGCAGCAGTCTGCGAGTCACACGATTGCGCTGTTTAGCGGTGTGGTCGTTTTGATCATGCTGGTATTGCTGAATCTCGCGGTTCGCTCCTTGTCAGTGGCCTTGCTGGTATTGGTCAACCTGCCATTGGCATTAATCGGTGGCGTGGTGGCCATTTTCATAACCGAATCCCCAGGAGTCTTGAGCAACACGCTGGCCCTGTTCGGAATGGGCGGAACCTACACGGCTCCGGTTATTTCGATTGCCAGCATGGTCGGCTTCATAACGTTATTCGGGATTGCAGTGCGGAACGGCATCTTGCTCGTGAACCACTACAAGCACCTGGTTGATGAAGAGGGCGCGACGATGCAGGAAGCCATCGTTCGTGGCTCGCAGGAGCGCCTGGTGCCGATTCTTATGACCGCTTTGACCGCTGCGCTTGCGCTGGTTCCGATCGTGATGAAAGGCGACATGCCTGGCAACGAGATACTAGCTCCGCTTTCCGTTGTCATTCTCGGCGGTTTGCTGACGTCGACTTTCTTGAATCTCGTCGTCGTGCCCGCTGGGTACGCGGCGATTTATCGTTTGGGTGTACGTAGGAAAACTATGACTGACGGAGCTGGGCCAACGGTGGCACCGGCAACGACTTAAGAGGAGATTATTGATGAAGAATACGTTGATGACGCTTGTGCTCGGTTGTGCTTTGGTTGCCTTCTTGCCCGGATGCAAGAAATCTGAATCCGAGAAGCCTGCCAAGAGTGATAACGTCCCGGCCGCCAAGGCTAAGGTGCCAGCCGACACGCATGCACATGATGACGGTACAACGCATGCCGCTCATGGCAGTGCGGGTGACGAGGGCGAAGAACATGACCACGCACACGATGAAGTTTCCTTGGGAACAGTGCCCATCGGGGAATTGAAAGTGGAGTTCGCCCAGGGCCATGGAAAGATCGAGGCCGGAAAAGAGGGTCACCTGGTAGTCAAGCTCCCTTACAACGACAAGGGTGCGACCATCGTTCGGGCATGGCTCGGCACGGAAGATCGCCTGAAGTCCGTGGTTGGTAAGGGAGAGTACGCCCCGTCGCACGACGATTACGCCATACACGCCGTAGCCCCGAAGCCGCTACCTGAGAAAACGATGTGGTGGGTCGAGATCCAGAAGCCTGATGGAAAGAAGATCGTGGGATCGGTAAAGCCATTGATGTAATCTGACGTTGTTGGGCGCTGCAGGGCGTAAGCGCCCTGCGCCCACAACTCAGGCGAGGGTGACGTGCGTCCTACGCCCGACGGGCGGGGGAATCGATGTGCGCCCCCGCTAGGTTGTTACTGTTTTGTCCACGATACAAAGCTGCAATCTGCCATGTCGATACTACATTGATCCGAATTCTCGATGGAACCCGCGCGTACCTTCACGCTATGATCGACAACTTTTCACGCCGCATACTTGCGTGGAAGGTGTCTTCGAAGTTCGATCCAAGCATCACGGCCGAACTCCTGCTCCACGCTGCAAGTGACTTGGTCGATGCATAACCAACCCTTCTCGTTGACGGCGGCGTCCAAAACTTCAACAGCGCAGTTGATGAACTGGTCGATTCTTCCCGATGAACTCGAGGCCGCCAAGAAAGTCGCACGCGCACGAAAGTCCAGAATGTTGCCGCGGATTGCGCTGCATACAAGCCTTCCAGGGAGAGGCAATGCCTTGCGCGACACCCTGCGAGTAACGCAGCTCGCGCTTGGGTCTGCGACTGAGAAAAACAATTCGTGTTTGTTCCGCCGAAGTCGATTCTTGCCTTTCTTTAGTAATATCGAAGTCGGGCATGCCGTAAGGTGTTTCTACTATTCCGGGTCTACGGTTTCATCGGGGAAAGTTCAAAGTGCCAGCACTTTGGCCCTACCGCTAGCAGCCTGTTGAAAAAGTCCTTGACACGCATGCTATGATACCGTCATGGAGTGGCTGGTTCCATGGTGAAACCGGCTGAGTCGTAATCACGGATGAGAATGAAGATGGCGTTGGGCAAGCGCATACGAGGCGAACAGAATCAGTGGGTGGCGACGTACGACCTTCCGAAGTCGCCAGGGCACCATTTCTACGACAAATTGAACGGCGTGCAGGAAGAGGCGGGCTTCGACGAACATGTCGAAGGCATCTGCGAACCGTATTACAGCGACGGCCGAGGCCGGCCGGGCGTGCCGCCGGGCGTCTACTTCCGCATGTTGCTGATCGGCTACTTCGAAGGTCGCAACGTGGGATCGCCTGGCGTTGTGCCGACAGCCTGTCACTCCGTGAGGCGCTCGGCTACGCCATCACGGACCAGACACCCGATCATTCGACGCTGACGAAGATTCGGCAACGCCTGCCGCTTGCGATTCACGAAGAGGTCTTCACCTTCGTTCTGTCGATCGCGGTCAAGAAGAAGCTCCTGAAGGGTAAGTCGGTGGCCGTGGATTCGACGTTCATCGAGGCTGACGCTGCCATGAAATCGATCGTCCGCCGCGACAACGGTGACGACTGGAAGGAATATCTTCGCAAGCTGATGGCGGAAGAAGGCATCGAGGATCCGAGCGATGAAGACATCCGCAAGTTCGATCAGAATCGGAAAAACAAGAAGGTTTCGAACAAGGAATGGATGTCGCCGACAGATCCGGACGCCCGCATCACGAAGATGAAAGACGGCCGAACGCACATGGCCTACAAGACGGAACATGCGATTGATCTGCAGAGCGATCTCATTCTGGCCGCGGCCGTGTACAAGGCGGACGAAGGCGACACCTCCACGTTTCGTGACACGCTGATCAGGGCACAGGCTCATGCGATGCAGGCAGGAAGCACCGCCGCAATCAAGGACGCGGTGGCCGACAAGGGTTATCACAGTAATGAGATTCTTGCATGGTGCGAGGAACATGGCGTACGCACATATATCCCCGAACGTGAAAGTCGCTGGCAACGTAAATGGAGTGCCAAGTCGGTGGCACAGAAGCATGCGGTATACGGCAATCGGCGACGAGTGAAGGGCGAACGCGGAAAGCGACTGGGGCGATTACGAAGCGAGTACGTTGAGCGGAGCTTTGCTCACGTGTGCGAGACCGGCGGTGCAAGACGCACGTGGCTGCATGGATTGAACAAGACCGCCAAACGTTACCTGATGTATGCGGCCGGGAAGAACCTCGGGGTGATCATGCGCGCGTTGTTCAACATCGGGAAGCCAAAGACCCTGCAAACGGAGGGAGAGGGTGGTTTTTCGTTAATTTGGGTTGAAATAACTGCCATCTGGCGCGCCTACCGAGCGTTTGCCGGCGATCTGATGAACAAAATCATTTCGGGAGTCATTCGGCCCGAAAAGGCGGTCGCGCGCTACAGGCCATTAACAACCCAAGTCGCGGCGTGAATTGGTAACTAAATCAA
>JBMYUM010000315.1:0-5200 GCA_049605375.1 Phycisphaerae bacterium
GATCTTCCGGGTTCGAGTACACGTGCGATATTGCCGAACCAGGACGCGAGCATCTGATCGAATTGTTCGTCCGTCACGAAGTCGTTCATCAGCGGCCGATCCTTCGCGCGCAGTTTCTTGCTGGTCGCCGGCTTCTCACCTTGCCGAGCGACATCGAACGACTGGTGGTGGGACCGCTTCGACTCTGGGAACGACGAGTTGCCGGCCGCGATCGCGTTGTTGCTACGCGGTTCGACCTTCACGTTGTATGGCGGGTCGGTGTTAACCAACTGGATACCCGCGCCGCTCAGCAACCGATCCAGGTCTTCGACGCTGCCGCTGTCTCCGCACATGAGCCGGTGTTCAACGCCGTTTTCACTCCGCATGACCCAAAGGTCACCGGGCTGCGTCGTCGCTTCGTCAGGCGGTTCCGGAATCTGGTCCAGATCCGTCAGGCCTTCGCCAACACCAGGATCAAGCAGACTCGCCAACTCATCAGTGCCGAACCCGAGCGAACCGAGATCGACGTCCAGAGCTTGTAGCTCCGCCAGTTCAGCCGGCAGCAGTTCGAGGTTCCACTCGGCCAGTTCGCCGGTTTTGTTGTCGGCGATGCGATAGGCCCTCGCCTGCTCGGGCGTCAATTCTGTCGCGACATGAACCGGCACTTCGGTCAGCCCCAGCCGCTGAGCCGCCTTCCAACGCGTATGCCCGACAACGATGACGCCGTCGCTGTCGACGACGATAGGCTGGCGGAATCCGTACTGCTCAATCGACGCCGCCACAGACGCGATCGCCTTATCATTGATACGCGGGTTTCGCTCGTAGGGGCGAATGTCTGTGAGGGAACGTTGTTCGATGTTCATCTTGAGGTCCTCTCGTTTTCGAATGGCTGATCCACTTGTGGTTGCGTCTCAGTTGGCCACAGGATGCCCGTAGTTCGCCCGTGTGGCGTCTGTTCTTAAGGACGCGGCAATTTGCTATGGTGGGAAAACTGCTCGCGTGCTGAGGGATTCTGCTTGGTTTTACGGTGTAACAGTGCATCTGATGTATCTGGTTTCCCCCTATGCGCGAAAAGAAATTGCTTTGTGTATTTTGAGAATAAATATGGAGCGGGCTGAGATAGATGCATCTGATACACCAGTTACACCCATCAGTGCTACTCCGTCCTGTGAAGCATCCATACTCTGCCGCGTTTCGTTCGTTGCGGATTTTCGTCGAGGTACAAACCATTGACCACGCGTCTGCGAAATCTCCTGAGTCGGTTTCCGACGACCTTAGGCTTGGGAGACTCTCCCGTTGGCGAGTTGGCAAATTCCTCGATTGCAACGCGTAGATTCGCCGTTACCGGATCGAAAGAATTTTGTTCATCCGAACAGGGGTAGAGTTGCCCGAGCAAACCAGCAACGGTGAAACCCGAACTAGCAGGTTGGTAGTCGGTCAAAGCGTGAATGAGATTCGCGAATGCTTCGGCCGACGTGTCCGCGCTCTCACTTAGCTTGCCCCTAGTCAAGCATGGATCAGGCAGTCCAACCCACACAACGGCACGACGAACCACGTCTGACCAGCCTTCGAAGCTACCGAATGGCTCCAAGGAGTAGGGGGTACGCTCAGTGCGAAGGTATCCCGACAGAATTGTCAGACCATCCATCAGCAACTGACTGCGATTTTGATCAATGTGCTTGATGAGGTTGGGGTGACGGAATCCGCTTCGACCTTCAGGGCGTTCATTAAGGCAATCGAGGCGGATGTGAATAATGCGACGTAACGTGTCAGCGCCGACCTGCACGTTGTTGCCTGTGGCGAACCAGGCTGGCAACAATGGCAAGTCCACTTCTTCACTGCGACCGAGTATTCGGTCTTTCCAACGTGAGCTGGTCAGGGCGCGGTCCAACGTGTCATTGCCGAACACGCCGTTGAGATTATCAAAGAGGACCATTTGATCGCCCGCCAGCGCGATCGCGGTGAGCTTCTTTCGCAGCTCGTCACTGTCATGGGCATAACTGCTGACCGGCATCTCCCGGCCCAGCACGATATGGGCTATAGTCTGCGCCAATAGGCTCTTTCCCGCACCGCGAACGTTGGCATCGATCAAGAACAACGGGGCAGGGCCATCAAACGCGTGTCGAGCAAGCGGCGTCAACAATGCCGCAAGCCATGCAGATTTGTGTTCCTCGGCCTCAAACGGGAAGTCGGCGACGACGTCGAGTAAGCGTTCCACTGCAGCACGTGCCCGGTCGAGACAGACGTCGCCGTCGATTACTGGGAACGCGCCGGCAAACGCTTGCGAGAACAGCACGCCCGTCTCAGCATCGTACCCGGGCGACTGCCAGATTGAGCCGTCACGACGAAGGACAGGGGCGTCGGCTACGCCACACAATGCTCGGATACCCTCCCATGTGCCGCGGGCTTCGACTGCACGCACGATCCACTGTTTCGGATGACAAGGTTTCTCTTCCTTCTTACCGTTCATGCACGAGAACGTCGCGTAACGAGTCATACGCTCGCGGAGATTTGCCGTCGGTACCATCTGAATGGTCACAGAGCCTTGTGTCCGGCTGACGCCGTCATTGGTGTTACGCTCGCGCATCACTCGCACCAACATACCACCACGTTGGTACAGGTTCGGATCGGCCTTCAGGGCTTCGATCGCTTCGTTCACCACGCGATATTCATCGGTGTCGATAAGGATGTTTGGCTGGTCAGCGGCGGTCCCCGTGAACTCAGCTGGCGGGGCTAGGTCCGCCAGCTCGATCAGTTTGTCCCGGGTTCCCCCGGCATCCAGCCAATCGCTGACGTCCTTGCCGTCACCCGGCAGTTCGAGGACGCGTAGTTCCTGTGCTCGGCCGTTTGATCGCGAAGCTACATCGGCCGCGTGCTTTCTTCCTGCGGCGTCCTTGTCGCAAATGATCGCGACCTTACGATTCTCCAACGCGGTATCATCTGCAAGCGTTTTCCACTTGCCGGCGCCTCCGGCGTTGCACGTTGCTACCAGGCCCAACCTGGCTAGCCGATCAGCGTCTTTCTCGCCTTCGACTACGAAGACCCACTCGTCGCTTTGCGCGGCCAGCAGCTCCCTTAGACGGTACAATACGCGCGGCGTGGACTTCAGATTCCATATCCATCCGCCCTTACCGTCGGGTCGGCGCTGTCTGAAGTCCTTGGGTTCATAACGAACCACTTGATACAGCTGTTTGCCATAGGCGTCGCAGTAGTCATACGTCTTGACGATCTGGCCTTCGCCGTTCTTCTTGCGGTTCCTCGGAAACAGGTCGCGCAGCGTTAACCTCATGCCTTGGCAAACGTCCTCAGTTTTGCAGCCGGCGTGACATTTCAGAAGAACGTGCCCACCGTCACCTACGTTTATGCTCAGACTTGCCTTGTGATCATCGTGCGTCGGGCACTTTGCCGACCAACCGGAACCCACCTTGCGGACGTCGGAGAGCTTCGACAGGATGAGTTCGATGGGGTTCATGATAGCTACCTGCACGTCTAAGCGGTTTGTGATGAGGTCCGTAGTGTTTGCCAGCAACTGCGCTGGTTGTTCCAGTCGAGGATTTGGCAAATCGGCCTGACGTCGCGTTCACCGACCTTGTCGCGTCCCTTCGTCGTCCGAGGCATAAAGAGAATCTCCTCTTGGATGTCCGGCGCGAGGTTGAGCAGGTTCATGATCTGCGTCACTCGGGCGCGCGTGACGTGTCCGAGGCGAGCGAGTTCGGCGTAGTCGGCCACTTCACCGTTGCGGATGAGTTCGTCGAACCGAATGGCCAGCGCCATCAGTCGCGATACGCGAGGAATTGAACCTACCGGCAGCTCGGTTTTGACGGGCATTTCGCCCTCCACGAGCGTTCGGCGCCCGGACGAGCCGCGCGCGAAATGAACGTCGAACTCGACCGTCACACTGTGCATACGTCCGCCTCCGCTTCCGTAGTTCGCGGGGATACCGCCTTACCGTTGATCGCTTGCCGCCCCAGAGCCCTGATCCCGCTGGCGTGGAACGTGACCGCAACCTTGCCGTTGGCCCCGTCGTAGTCCACGCGCTGAATCAATAGCTGCATGACACGGGCCTGCTCTTTGGGCGTCAGGCATTCCCAGACCTGAGTGAATTCCGCGAGTGCAGCATCGACTTCCGACTTGGTGATGATTTCTTGTCGACATTGCGCGATTGGGTCTCGCATTGTGGCCTGCCGCTCCGTCGATTTGTGCATTTCTTCATGTAGATTCGCCAAGCGGGCGGCCGCATGACCGTTTGCCGTCGCGTCAACCGCGACGCTCGCAATCTCCTTGTCGATCCGCACGATTTCGCGTTCGGCGTGCTCAGCCTCGTGCTCGAGCGATGCCAATTCCTCCAGGCCCTGCGCCCGTGCCGCTTCCAGTGTCATTGACATGATGTTCGGGTCGTGGCCGATCGTTTTGATCTGCTCGACGACAAACCGCTCGATTTGCGCGGCCGGGACCGATTTCGATGGGCACGCGTCCCAGCCCTGTTTCTGGGTTGTGTAGCAGACGTAGTAACGGTATCGCGTGTTGCCTTTACTTGTGTAGGTATGCATCATCGGCCTGTCGCACGGCTTGCAGTAAAGCAGCCCTTTCAGCAGCGCGCCGTACTTATTGCGAACGTGCATCCCGCCGGCGCGTCCGTTAGAATGCAGCATGCGTTGTGCGCGCTGGAAAACATCCTCATCGATGATGGCATCGTGTTCGCCTTCGTGGACTTCATCCTTGTAGCGCACCTTTCCGCGGTACACAGGATTCGTGAGCAACCGGAACAACCTAGTCTTGTCGAACGGCTGTCCTCCGCGCTCGCGTCCTTTTTTCGTGGTCCAGCGTTTCGTCGTCCATCCGCGTATGTTCAACTCGGCAGCCGTCTGGATCAGCGATTGCCTTTCCATGTACAGATCGAAGATGTCGCGGACTCGCTGGGACTCGTCGGTATTGATCACGAGTTTGGAGCCGGGAATGACGTCGTAGCCGAGGATGGGGTGGCCGCCGGACCATTTGCCTTTGCGTCGGGCGGCTGCGATCTTGTCACGCGTCCGCTCGGAGATGATTTCGCGTTCGAACTGGGCGAACGAGAGCAGCACGTTGAGCATCAGCCTGCCCATCGAAGAGGCCGTGTTGAGCTGCTGTGTAACTGAAACAAAACTGACGTCGTGCCGTTCCAGCACATCCATGATCTTTGCAAAGTCGATTAGACTGCGACTGATCCTATCGACCTTGTATA
>JBMYUM010000316.1:0-5174 GCA_049605375.1 Phycisphaerae bacterium
AAGTCGATGTCGATCACGGTGAAACGAATTGCCAGACACCCGACGCCGTCGCCTACATCAAGAAGGCGGCTGCCCGACTCGCAAAGATGAGCGGGCGAGCCAGGCCGGCCGCAAAGAAATCCACCACCAGAAAGACTTCGGCGAAAAAGGCCAAAGCGACCGGCGGTAGTAACGCTTCTGGAGCCGCTAAGCGAGGCGGCACCCGAAAGAAAACAACGCCATCAAAACGCAAGAAACGTGGATGATGGCGCGTCGATACGGATGCAGGCTTCGCCAATCCGTCAAACGCCGTTCAACGCTGATGGGTTACAGGATCGGTGGGGGGGCGGTCAGATTGCTCGATTGCCGCTACCATGACGTGTGCGGGTTGTGGGGGTAGATCACTGGGGCCAGTAAAGGGGGCGGGATGGATTTGATCGGTGCCAGAGCATTGCCGCTCATGGCTCGCAGGAACTTCCATTTTGAGTTTCGACAATTCTGTGTATGGAGCATCCTGGCAGGTATTGTTGAAGGCCAATTTGGAAGTGTTGTTGTAGCCAAGAGCTTCAACGCCGGCGACTGGACCATTGCCATTGCACCCGCCACGCCGATTGCTGCGTTCACCTCGAGTCTGATCTGGGGCATGCTGTGTAAGGGGAGGCCGAAGGTTCGCCTGCTCGTCTGGTTTTCGACCGGTACAGCCTTGCTCACCGGGCTTGTCGGTTTGATACCCAGTACCTCCTGGGGCGCGTGGTGGTTTATTGCCCAAATGGCTGCCGCCCAGGTCCTCATGGCGGGTGTCATTACCATCCGGTCATCACTCTGGAAATCCAATTACCCCACTGAAGTGCGCGGGCAGATCACAGCCAAGCTTCAGCGTTTTCGATTCATTATCAGCACGACGACATCACTGGTGGCGGCGGCAGTCTGTGATGCATACCCAGCGGCCTACGGATTCATTTATCCGATCGTGGCCACCTGCGGTCTGTTGGCAGTCTGGATGGCTCGGTCACTTCACGTTCGGGGTGAGAAGCGCGTGTTGGCGGTGGCGGATGACAGTGCCGGAGCTCGTCAGCGACCGCTTGACCAACCACCCATCGAACCGTTCAGCCTCGTCGCGCTGCTTTCACCAGGCAAGGTCTTTGGGCAGATGTTCCGCGTGCTTCGTGAGGATAAGAAGTACCGCGATTATTGCTTCGCGCAGTTTCTCATGGGCACGGCCAATCTCATGACGATCTCTGTCATTGTGATTCTCGTCACCACCAAGCTTGATCTTGATAGCTCGTGGGAGTTCTGGATCAGTACCGTTCTGCTGGTCGGCCTGCTGCAACTGGGTTTATTCGGAAGCCTGAATCGATGGGGAGCCCTGTTCGATAGAGTGGGTGTCCTTTCATTTCGCGTCATCAACGTGTCGTGTTGGACACTCTCCCTTGTCGCCGGTCTGTTTGCAACACTGGCCATCACCAACGCCGATGGGATTGGTCCGGCACACATCCCCTGGGCGGTTGGGCTATTCGCACTCCGCGGTTTTCTGGCAGGTTTGGGTCGTGGCGGCGGGGCCTTGGCGTGGCATATCGGCCATCTCCACTTTTCGGAATCCGCCGATTCAGATCTCTACATGGGGATTCACGTTTTCCTGACCGGTGTGCGTGGATTGCTGGCTCCCTTGTGGGGTGTCTGGTTGTGGCAGAATATCGGTGCGGGGGTGTGGGGGGTAGCCATCGCGCTGTCCGTCGGAAGTCTCGTTCTGTTCTATGCCATGGCGCGAAACGAAAAGGCTGCGAATCAGGCCATGCCTGCAACGACCTGACATGACTTGCGCTGGCTTACACGACCGTGTTGATCAGTGTACCCGCGCACCGTCGATATAAGTCGCTCGGGCACCATAGTTGCTCTGAAAACAAGCCTCCCAGCTCCCGCTTTCAGCATCAACGGGAAATACCGCGAGATGAGCCGGACGACCGGTGTCCAGGAATCCAAATCGATCATCGAGACCAAGTGCTCGCGCGCCGTTGGTGGTCCCCAATTGTAAGAGAAGATCAACTTCGACATCTGGATACCGTTGGTGCAGAAAGCGGAGTTCATCCATGACGCTGAGCGTCGGATTGGTCGCAAGACTGTCCGTCCCAATGCATACATTGATTCCCGCCGCAAGCATATCGCGGAAGCGGTGCGGTGGATGTTCAAAGGCGGCATGCGTTTGCGGACAGTAAGCCACCGAGGCGCCGGCACCGGCAAGCGCTGTCATCTCATCGTCAGTTACGTAGTTCATGTGGGCCAGTACGCAACGTGGTCCGAGCAATCCGCATGATACGGCCAGGCCGAAGGGAGTGTGACCGGCTTGGGGAACATCGTCATCCCAAACACCGAGTCGCTGCAGATAATCGACAAACACGCCCGTTCGTTTCGTCGTGAAATCAGTCTCTTCAGCGGTCTCGAGGAGATGCATGCACATGCGTGAGCCTTGTTCGGCGGCGACAGCCACACAGAGTCGAATTCCATCCGGTTCAATGGTGTAGGGTGCATGTGGCGAGATCCCCGCCACAATCCTGTCAGGCTCGGCACTTCGGTTTGCGGCGGCTGTGACCTTGGGCGCAAGCAGGGAGCGTCCCTTCCCAATCGCGATCACCTCGCCAAAGGAAACGCCGTACAGGGGGGATGCAACAAGTTGCGGACGCGAGAGCGACGGTCCACGTGATATGTCGCCGATGGCCACAACGCCGGCGGCTAGCGTCTGGCGTATGCCCTCGCGAACCGAGTCGGCGACGCGTTTTTCATCGAGAGGATTCGCGCGAAAATGTGTCACGAGCCGCCATAGCCAATCTGTGAAGTCGGGCGACGGTTGAACCAGTTTGTGAAGGTGTGTCAGCTCCAAATGAGTGTGAGCGTTGATGAATCCGGGGAGAATCACCGCGTCGCCGAAATCTTCATCCGCTCTTCGCGGTGCAGAGGCAGCCTCTCCAAATCCGACGATGAGATTGTCGTCGATTTCGATGTAGGCATTCTCGATACAGCGTTGGTGCCCGGTCTGCAAAAAACGGGAACGAATGATCATGAGTCTGCCAGGACCGCTCTCTCAAATTCACCGAGCGTGCCGTCTTGTTCGAATCCGGCTCGGCGGCACAGATCAAGCGTCATCTCATCTTCAACAGGAACCTGCATGCAGATGGTTCGCATGGTCAGTCGCTTGGCAAGAGCCAACGAATGACCGAGTAGGCTCTCGAGTGTAGCGGCCTGATGATCACCTTCGAGAGCGGCCAGTTCGACCACGCGGGCAATGTCGCCGACTTGATACAGGCCACACCGTCCAGCCGGGCGACCGTCAACCAGTGCGACATGCATGTCGTAGGCCGCATCGTCCATCCGCTCCGATACGATGTCGGCACGTAATGGCGCCGGCTCGGCCACAAAACGCTCGTCTTCGACGAAGGTCTCTCGCAACGCTGGTCGCATCGCACGCGCAGGGAGAATGCGAACATTCTCGCTGACGGATATCTCTCCCCACGATGTTAGTTGCATGGCAGCAAATTGGCGGCACTGGTAGCCGTCATCTGCGAGAAACGCGATCAGTGCATCCGGAGAAGAGCCATCAGCCATCGCCACACCGTGGCAGCGCAATCTTTGTTCACCAAACCACTCGTTGGCCTCTTTCAGTGCTGCCGCATACTGGTCGCTGTCCTTGGCAATCACTTCGCGGTATTGATTGAGCTGGGCTGAGTTCGGAAAAGCGGGTGAGTAGTAAGCGATTCCGAGTTCGAGAGTTTGTTTTTCGCAGATTTGGTTGCAGGCTGCCTGGCTCGTACGTTCAAGCTTGGCAATCGTCTCATTCACAGTCAAAGTACTCCGATGGAATGCCTGGGGGACTTTCGAGATGGTAGCTCGTATTTCCCTGGAAGACCTCTGCCACGCGGAAAATCTGTTCTTCTCCAAGTGCGGGGCCGGTCAACTGCAATCCTACGGGTAGTCCGGATGAGGTAAAGCCGCAGGGAATGCTGATCGCCGCATTTCCTGCAAGATTGGCTGAAATCGTATAAATATCGTTGAGATACATCTGAAGTGGGTCTTCGATGTTCTCGCCAAGCCCGAACGCCGGCGTCGGACTGACAGGTGACAGAATGACGTCCGCCTGTTCAAAAGCGGCCGCAAAATCCTGTTGGATCAAGGTACGAACACGAAGTGCCTTGTCGTAATAAGCGTCGTAGTAGCCGCTGGAGAGTGCGAAGGTGCCCAGCATGATGCGACGCTTGACCTCTTCACCGAGGCCTTCGCCGCGACTCTCCGTGTACATGGCCGCAACGTCTTCCGCGGTTTCACTGCGGTGCCCGTAACGAACGCCATCGAATCGTGCGAGATTGGATGAGGCTTCCGCCATGGCAATGATGTAGTAGCAAGCGTTCGCATATTCAGTATGCGGTATGGAAACCGGTACGGTGGTCGCACCAAGGCAAAGTAACTCGTCGATTGCTGCCTCCACGCATCGTCGAACTTCCGGATCCAGGCCATCGGAAAAGTATTCTTCGCATACCCCGACTCGAATACCTGTCAACGCGTCGACAAAGCAATCGCCATAGGCCGGAACGGGGCGATCGAGACAGGTTGAATCTCGATCATCTGCACCGGCAATAACGGACAAGAGCAACGCTGTGTCCTGCACGTCGCGGGCGAACGGTCCGATCTGATCCAGGCTGCTGCCGTAGGCAACCAGACCATAACGCGATACACGACCGTACGTGGGCTTCAAGCCGGTCACACCACAGAAGCTTGCAGGCTGCCGGATCGAACCACCGGTGTCGCTGCCGAGTGCGGCGGGTGCCAAACCTGAGGCCACGGCTGCCGCCGATCCACCTGATGAACCACCGGTCACCTTATCGATATTCCAGGGATTGCGCGCCGGTCCGAAAGCACTGTTCTCGGTACTCGACCCCATGGCAAACTCGTCCATGTTGGTCTTCCCAAGAATGATGGCGTCCGCTTCGAGGAGCCGTTCAATAACATGTGCATTGTATCGGGAAGTAAAACCACTGAGGATCTTGGAGCCGCAGGACGTCTGCATACCCTGCGTGCAAATGTTGTCCTTGATGGCAATGGGGATGCCTTGCAGGGCACTCACCCGGTGCCCCGCTGCAAATTGCGCGTCGGCGCCGTCTGCCAGGCTCAACGCCTCATCGCGATAGTTGGTCACAAACGCGTGCAGT
>JBMYUM010000317.1:0-5168 GCA_049605375.1 Phycisphaerae bacterium
TCCATCATTGCGCTGCTGGTTTCGATTTTGCTGCCCAGTTTGAAAGAAGCGCGCCGGCAAGCCAAGACCGTGGTATGTGCTTCACAGATGAAGGGTATGGGGACGGGGCTGCAGACCTATCTTTCTGAGTATGAGGACTGGATTCCGGGCATCAATACGTCGAGCGTGGCTATGCGCGCGAATCAATTCACCACCGACGGGTTGCAGAACAACTTCATGCCGGTACAGCAGTTCGATTGGATGACGCCAATTTCAACGGACACGGAACTGCCGTGGCAACGATCGAAGCGATTCCATTTTTTGCTGAACCACATGAAGTGCCCATCGCTTCAAGATATTCCGGCGGCTGCCGTCGCATTCGACAATACAGATGACGAAGATGATTTCGAGGAGATTTCTGAATGGCCTATGATCAGTTATCTCATGCCTGTGTCATTCCAGTTCTGGGGTGATAAAGATGCGGGTAAGCCCCTGTCAAAGACACGTGGTGGCCTTTCATTCCTTCGCGTTCGGGCGCTCGCTGCGCCCGAGGAATACGAGACCGTTCGCTCTGAGCGATACATTTCGAGAATTGACCGAATTGGGAATCCGTCGGAGAAGTTGTTCGTCGCAGATGGCACGCGCTATCTGGACGACAAATTGAGGCTTGATTTTGATGTCGCCCCGTTCCCGAGGCATTTTGGCGCGTTTGGTACGTCTGGCGCGTTCTGGCGCGGGTCAACGGCGTACGGAGTCCGTGAAGGAGCCCCGATGTGGGCCGACCCACTGCCGGTTCAGGGTGGTAGTCGCGGTTCGCCGAGTGATGGCCGAAATCTTCAGCTTACCTATCGTCATGGTGAACGCGGTGTCACGAATGGTACGCCGCAGAAGAATCCGGGATCGATCAACGCCGTGTTCTACGATGGTCACGTGGATCTGCTTGGCGATCGCGAATCGAGACGTGTCGATATGTGGTACCCGCGTGGCGCCGTCGTCAAACGGCCACTCGATGGGTTGTCACTCGTCGAAGAGAACTACATTATCCGGTAACGGGGCACAGGCCGGGCACATCGCTTCGTCTTCACGATGATAAGTTCTGATGGCTTTCCTGGAGTGCCGGCAACCGTCCATGTGGCGGACGCCGGCATTGTCGATTCCGCAAATTGGCCCATACTGGTACATTGGTCTCCGAACACAAAATTCTCATTAGTCTGTTAAGTCAAAAGCAAGATAAGGAAACAATGATGGCGCAAAAGCAACGTATCACACTGACGGGCATGGTATGCCTGCTCAGCCTGGGGAACTCCATCTTGGTCGCGGGCGTTCCGTTAACGCCTGTCCTCGAACCACAGGAGGGTCGTCCCCAGGTTAACTGGCAGGATGCACGTGCCGTGGTTGGAACCCACGCGTTTGTTTATGGCAAGATCATTCGCGTTGGTCATTCGCGTAGCGTGCATTTTTTGAATTTTGCGCCGACGCGACCCGCTGAATTCACGGCCGTTATTTTCAATGACAGCATGAAGCACTTCCCGGAGTCGCTCGAATCGATGTATGAGAATCGATTTGTCGAGATCAACGGGATGGTGTCAACGTATGCCGGTAACCCGCAGATTGCCGTCGCTCATCCGGACCAGATTCGGGTTCTGGACAAGTTGCCAGAGCTTTCGACGTTTAAACCCGTTAAGGGAAAGACCTTCAAAGGATCGAAGGTCAAGGTCGCGTCGTTCAACATCTACAATCACTTCGATGCGGTTGATGATCCCTACTACGGCGACGAGACCACGCGCGTAAAGCCCCGCAAGGAAATGGAAACGCTCGCGGCCACGATCCGAAAGATGGATGCCGATGTCCTTGCCTTGCAGGAGGTGGAGTCGAGGGGGTACCTTCACCGACTTGTTGACGTGTTTCTTGCCGATATGGGGTACGACCATGTTGTGCATTTCGACGGCAATGATCGTCGAGGCATCGACGTGTGTCTGATTTCTCGCCTTCCTGTGGGGCCGGTGACATCGCATCGGCACGTGTCCTTTCCGGGGCCGGGAGAGTCGGCTCGTCGTCTCAATCGCGATTTGCTTCAGGTTCCCATTATTCCGGAAACGGGTGAGCCCTTTGAACTTTGGGTTGTCCACCTCAAGAGCAACTATGACGGGCGGGAGTACGCCGAGCCGCTGCGATTCGCCGAAGCGCAGTATGTGCGCAGCCAACTCGACAGCCGGTTCAAGCAGGATCCTGGCGCTCGTATCATTGTTGCCGGCGATTTCAACGACCTCTGGGATAGCGGTTCAGTCGAAGAGATTGTTGGTCAAGGAAGTACGAAGATGGAGTGCTTCTTCGAGGAGATCCCGGAAGATGATCGGATTACCTACAACAAGGGCAACTTCCGCTCGATGATTGACTTCCTGCTCTATTCGCCGGCATTGGCAAAGCACCACGTGAAGGGATCATACAAGCTGATCGACGGAAGCGTGGACTCGATTGGTTCTGATCACAATCCGATCATGACGCAATTCAAGCTCAAATAGTCCGTTCTACCGATCCCGTTCAAGATCGAGGATGGCTCTTGATAACGGCCCGGACGGCGCTTTTGAATAAGTGCCGTCGGGCCTCAGACGCCATGCACTCGAACGCTTCGCGTACCATTCCTGTGCGGTCTTCATGAATGCACGCATCGTCGTACCACGGCTGACTTGCAGAAAATAGCCGGCATCGTTTGACGAGTTATGCCATTGCCCCGTTCCCACCAGGAATACTCCTGAGGGACCACCAGTTTCCCTGTCGTTTGCTTCAATCGGTTGGTGTTCCCGATCCAGATGATGGCGGAACCACAAGAGGCCTGTAGGGGAGTCGGGCACGCCCGTGCACGAGTAGACATGAATGTGCTCGGACAAAGACGTGACGTTGGGCCGCAACGTACACGCTTCGCGAACAAAGAGGTGCATGGGCACACCGGCTGTCGATGCCTCATAGCATGTCTCGATGATTTTCTCATTGTTTACTTTCGTGAGCCAGCCCACGACGCCGGACGGTAGACCCGCTCGAGCCGCGTAGGCCTCGTGACCGATCAATTCCTCGCTGAGTCGCATGATCGCCCGATGCCCGACAACAACGGGGTGGTGCAGGGCGTTGTGGTCGATGCTGTGCCCGATGTGCTCTTCATTTTCGGAAAACCAGGAAGCGGTGTTGATCCTGTCTGCGAACGTCTGATTCATGGCACGGTCTCCGCTCAGAATCGCAAGTCCATGGGTCGATTCAATCTCAGACAGACGAACCGTCGACATGTAGGCGTAGCAGCGGACGCGCTCCTTCTCGCGACGAACAAAAAGGCCGGCCGGTGCGATTCGGTCCGCGTGTGCCGTCGAGTTGATGCGAATTCCTGAGGTATGAAGTTGCTTCGGCAACGGGGCGGCATGGTGGTCATCAGTGGCTCCGGAAATGAACAACTCGACGTGAACACCATTTGTCACGCGATGATGGAGCAATGCGATGAGTGCGTCCGAAATATCCTCCAGTCGTATCGCGAGTTTGATCGTGGTGACCAGTGGATCGCGAATCGCCGAGACCAGCAGTCCTGGCAGCGAGAGTCCATTGCCATCATCGGAATGAGTCGATTCACAGATGGTCGAACACCCAGTTGAATCGAAGACGTTGGTTTGTGGCGACTTCGGAACCCTGGATGACAGCATGCCGACGTTCGTTGTTGTGAGTGGAATGAATTGTGACAAGTCATCGTAGCGCAATCGCTCGCCAACTTCATAGCCGTCGTCACGCGTTATCGCGAGTGTTGCGAGTAACTGCTGCACACAGCTCTTGGTTTGTGCCTTGGTATAATGGATGACAACAGGATGATCGTTTTCTCCATTGTTCACGCTTGTTTCAGTTGGGCGGGCACGGAGCATACGAACGGGTGTTGCTGCTGTGATCTCCATACCTGGAAAGAAACGGGCCAAGTGCTGACGCACCAGCGAATAACTGCTGATCCATGTGGCGGTATCGCCTTGAATACCGACGTTGAACCAAGACGGAACCGAAGCATGAATGGGCACAAGGGCGAGACAGTGAGCGTCGTTACCTGGGCGTGAAAGTCTGGCAGTGATGGCTGTTGTGTCCGTGCCGCGCACACGGAACGGATGCCCCGGATCAACGGAAAGAGGTGTGAGTACCGGGAAGATGCGTTCGTCAAAGTGGCATAAGGCGCGTTCCTTCTCGTCGTCACTGAGTTCGAACCACGACTTGATCAATGTGCCGGATTGCGCAAGACCGGGCCGGATGACATGACGAAAGCAGGCGTCTCGTAGCGTCAAAATCGGGAGCAGCGTTTGTCGAACAACCCGAAGCTCCTGGCGTGCGGTAAGTCGACCGATGGGGGCTAACTGTTCCTCCCGGGCCGCCGTTCGTTGCAGTGAACTGACAACGCTGCGAAAGAACTCATCCATGGCAGATGAGGAGCGGACCAGAAGTTCAATCTTCTGCATAAGCGTATGGCGGAGATTCAGGATTTCGGCGAGCAGGCGATGGTGATAGCTGAGAATGGAGAGTGTTTCATTCAAATAGTGTGCGGACTGGGGCAACGCAAAACCATGCGGAAGTGTTTTCATCGCCCCCAAATCATCCGTACGAGAACGTCGTAAAGGAATCGGCATGCGGTATCATTTCGATCATCAAACCGTTAACCGTTTTTCCAGTCATGACTCACTCAATGTGAGGCCTCTTGGCTGTCGGACGCCGCGTTGGGTACCTCGTGCGAGGGCGTGGGATTCTTGGCTTCGACGATCAGAGAACGATCAAATTCACGTTCAAACAGATTGGCATGACGCTTTGAAGTCCAGATTTCAAGCTCGGAATCGGCCCGGGCATGCACAAGAATCTTGACCATCTGTGGCGTGAGTTCGCACGAAACATCTTGCACCACGGAAAAATGAGTGCGATCCAGCGCATTGGCGACTCGTAAGATGGCGACGAGCTTACAGATGATTTTGCGGTCTTCACCGGGCAGCCCTTTAAGCAGGGCATGCGAACGTTTGGGGCGTTCTTTTCTGTGAAATCGAGCGATCAATGCGATGATGTCGGTTTCACGTTCGGTGAAGCCGCGCAGTTCACCATTCTTGATCAGGTAGTGGCTGTGCTTGTGGTGCCCTTTCTGACTGATCATATAGCCGATGTCGTGAAGGAGGGCAGCGTAATAGAGCAGC
>JBMYUM010000318.1:0-5165 GCA_049605375.1 Phycisphaerae bacterium
TCTTCAACGAGGAGTCGTCGCCCGTGCTTCGATATGACGAGATGGACTTCCACACCTGCTGCAACCAGGCCTTGCACGACACGCACGGAGTAAGCCGCGCCACTTGCACCACTGATTCCGACAACGATTCGCTTGGGGCGATCCGAATGATTCATCTTGCTTCCTTTGATGCCAGTTTGATTTGGCGATGGCTTCCAAATCTTGCCGCCTGTTCTGCCCAGGGTGATGTCGGAAACTCGGTTTCCAGTTTGTGGAGCGTCTCCGCGCTGGCGGTCGATTCGCCCTCTTCCAGGAGAGCCACGCCAAGTCGATAGAGCGCTTCCGGCCGAGCATCTCCTTGTTTGGCAGAAATGAGGCTTCGTAAATTGTCGATACGGCTTGGCGATTCTTTCACACGCCAGCCGGTTCGTTCGTCGACCTTGAATTCCGGTGTTGAGATGGCGAGTGCGAGCAAGACGTTGTCTTCGATCTGACAGTCGGGATACTCTCGAAGCAGTTTCTGCAGATTCTCACGATAGCGTTCGTGCCGCGGATGCAGAAGAAGGTAGCCGGGAATCTTGCCGAGGCTGTCTGAGTCCCTGGTTCCGCACAATGGATCATAGCCGTAGAGCGGGTCCTGGTTGTTGCGCAGCAGGCCGGCCAGTTGTCGTCCTTCCAGGAGGATGCGCGGTAGCCGGATGTTCAAGCTGCTTTCCGGGTGGCTGCGCTCAAGTAGATCCATGGGGTGTGAGCGAATGGCCTGCGGAACGGGGTTAATACCCTTGTTGCCATACTCCGCTTGAAGTTTGTTCAGATAATCGAGTGCCAGATCCATGTCGCATTGACGTGACGCCAGCCGACCCAGTCGAAGGAGTGCCGCGGCTCGTGTCGGTGAATTGCCGCCGTTGGTTTCAATGGTCCGCCATGTGTCGGCAGAAGCGGCCGCCGGGAAATCGTCGTAGAATCGTATCCACTTCTTGTCGCGGAATTCGATGATGTCGACACGCATGTCGAGTGCTCTTGCTTTGATATAGAGCACATTCAGGGCGTATCGGCTGTGGGGGAAGATGCGGACGAACCAGTCGCACCGATCCACGAGGTCGGATTTGTGCACTGCAAGAACGCTCTGTTCTGTTCGGGGGTCGGCGTCCAACTCGCTCTGCCATCGCTGCTGTTCGCTCTCGTAGAGTTCTTCCCAACTCGGACGCGGCAGCGGGTGCGATGACCACCGACGCTCCACTTTCTCTGCGAGCCCCAGGGTGGCGTCGACCGGCATGAAGTAGTAGGCATCGAGTGATTCGAGGACGCGGTAATGCAGTTCGTCGCGGCCGACATGAAATTCGAACAGCCCGACGGGGAGACCGAACATGACGGCCAGAAGCGGTGCGATCGCTCCCGGGCGATAGTCGACCAGTCGCGCAATCGAGAGCACGATGGCAAAGACCAGCGCCGACGCCACGATAGCCATGACCCACGGCGCAATGAACTTAACGCGATCAATCGGATCGAAGCGCCCCATCATCATCTCTTCGCTTCCGTGCCACGCGAGTGCCAGATACACCACGATGGGGACCAGGCCGACCAGCGCTGACATGAAGCGGAATCGTGTACGAAACGGGCGAACGGATGCGAGGATGCACGCCCCCAACAGCGTGATGGAAAGCCAGGGCATGACGGCCAGGAAACACACACCAAAGATGAATGGTAAGCTGCACCAGAACCCATAAAGAATCGCGACCAGAATCGGTACGGCAATGATGGCTGCCATCAGCAAACCCAGAATCAGGATTTGCATGGGGACGTCACCGACGCTGATGGGCTCCATGAGAAGATGGCCAAGCGTTATGCCGCGACTGCCCTTGAAGTCGAACGTCTCCGCTAACTCGCCCAGGTATCCTGGAAGGCTCGGCGCAAAGAGTACGCCGCTCCGAATCCAATAGGCGAAGCAGGTCACACCAAGGAACAGAAAGACGTTGACCAGGAGCAGAACGCTCGCGCGAATTCGATACTTGGATGAGGAGCGCGTCCAGACGTTGACAAGGGTAAAAGGAGGAGACTCGTTCAAGGCCGCCGAATCATCAGTGGTTGCATGATCCGATGGATGGGCTGGCATGGACGCCGTCGATCGCGTTGATGTCGACGGCGAACGCGGAGTTTCTTTTCGAGAAGGGGTCGCCATGTGCTGTACTACATCTCGTCTCGCCAGCCCAGATAGATCGTCACAATTCCCATCGTCATCGGTCTTGTCTCGACTCTAGCAAATCCAGCCTGCAGCAATCGGGCTTTCATGGCCTCGGCCGTGAGAAAAGATTCTACCGATTTCGGGAGATAACGATACGCACCGAGCCGGTCCCCACTGATCCATGAGGCAGCGGTGGGCATGAAACGCTTTGAGTAGAGGTCGTTCAGGAAACGCATGACACGATTCCGCGGTTCGGTGAATTCCAGGATGACTGCACGACCGCCCGGTCGAAGGACGCGATGCATTTCGCGAAGCCCCCGATCGAGGTCCTGGAAATTGCGAACCCCGAACGCACAGGACGTGACGGTAAAAGAGCCATCAAGGAAGGGGAGATGCTGCGCGTCTGCTTCGCACCACGCGGTCGGACCATCTTCTCGCTCGGCGGCCTTTCGCAGCATGTCATGGGCAAAGTCGCAGCCCACGACCCTTTTCGGGCCTGCGCGATGAAACGCCCGCGCGAAATCACCCGTTCCACAGGCGATGTCGAGCACCAGATCGTCCGGTGTAATGCCGGCGACCCTGACGGCTTTTCTTCGCCAGGCGGCGTCACGACCAAAGCTGAACAGCGAGTTGATGAACTCGTAGCGAGGCGCGATGCCATTGAACATCGACTGGACGCGCCGGGCCTTATCAGGAACGTGATGCGGGTCCTGAAGAAGATCCTGCGTCCACGCAGCACGGGGAGCCGTCGTCGCCACGCCTTCGACGGTCGATTTGCGATTTGCGTCCATTCGCTGAGCCTTTCTCGCCGTTCTCGGCTGAATGCCATCAGAGCACGTGTGCACTCGAATGTCACAGGAGTCTAGCTGCGCAGGCGCGGTTCGCCCAGTGGTGCGTGGCCCTTTGGTGGTCAACGCGGACCTGTGGAATGCGGTGATCGTCCGCATATGCAAAGACAAAAAAAGACCCGACGGGCGTGCAAGCCGGCCGGGTCTGTGCAAGTCATTCTTGATTCGGAGACTACTTGCCCTTGGCGAAGCGATCAGCAACGTCCGACCAGTTGACGACATTCCAGAAGGCTGAGATGTAGTCCGGGCGACGATTCTGATACTTGAGGTAGTAGGCGTGTTCCCATACGTCGAGGCCCAGGATCGGCGTGAGGCCTTCCGTCAGCGGGCTGTTCTGATTGGGGTAATCCTTGATGACGAGCGAACCGCTTCCGTCAACGCAGAGCCATGCCCAGCCACTGCCGAATCGACCGGCTGCTGCGGCAGCGAACTTCGCCTTGAACTCATCAAAGCTGCCGAAGGCGCTATTGATGGCGGTTGCCAGATCACCCGACGGTTCACCACCGCCATTGGGGCTCAGGTTGTTCCAGAAGATCGTGTGATTGAGGTGCCCGCCACCATGATTGTTAACGGCGCCACGGACTCCGTCCGGCAGATCATTCAGGCCGGTGAGCAGTTCTTCAACCGACTTGCTCTGCAGGTCTGCGTGGCTCGCCAGAGCATCATTAAGCTTGTTGACGTAGGCGGCGTGATGCTTGTCATGGTGAATTTCCATGGTTTGGGCGTCGAAATGCGGCTCCAGCGCGTCGAAGGCGTACGGTAGCGCGGGTAGTTCGTGGGCCATGAGCGTTCCTCCTCTTTCCAAGTTGGCTCTTTGCATGTTGGAATCGGCGCCTGCTGGGGCGCATCTGCTATTTTGGGGATCAGGCAGGTGCCCTGTGCCAGCCATCGTGGCGCGGCAGCTGCCATCGTTGGTCCCGGGTACTGCGTCAACCGGGAGTTCACGGAACATTAGTTTTGTCGCTGAATTGCGTCAAGGATTGGAAGCGGACGAGACGCTGCCACCTCTGGGCGGGATTGCGCAGCTTCCCATGGCGTGAGAAAATCGGTCGCGCGGAACGCGGTCATCTGGCGGCTCATGAGAAGGGCCGGCCGGTCGGCAAGCGCATCGACGGTCTGAGATGTGAACTGTGACGCTGCCTAGATCCGGCCACCGCCGGCTCGTCCGCCATCGTCGCCAGAACCATCGTCGCCCGTGTCATCACCGGTGCCATCGTCCGGGCTCGGATTCTGGTTCACCGTCACGACCAGGAACGCCGCTTCGCTTTGCAGCCCGTTATCTGTTTCGCCAACGCATCGGAAAGTCAGATCACCGATTTCGGTCGGCGTAAATGTGGCTGTGCCGGGTTCGGTTCCGTCGGTCAATGCAACATCGCCACCGGACGTCTGAACGACGGAGAAGATGCCGATGGGATCGCTGCCGGTCGATTCGCATGTCAGCGCGACAGGCTCACCCACCAGGGCGGCCTGTGGAGCGGCACTGAACGTGACCGTTGGCCCCAACGTTCCTTCAACAGAAATGACACACTGCGATACGACCTGGTAGAAGCCGTCGGCGGCGGTCAGGCGGATGACAACGTCACCCTCTATCGCCGGGGTGAAATCAGTGTCCGGTGATGTTGCTGATGCGAACGTGCCCGCGCCGTCGGGGAATGCTTCCCAGAAATAGGTGGGGATGCCACCGGGATTGACGACGTTGGAACTGACCGGGCCCGACTCCCCGACCCGCAGCGTGTTCGGACAGCTCGGCTCGATCGAAATCGGACTGCAGCCACCAAGGGCCGTCACGCCGAGTGCCATGAGCCATGCGAATGGGCCCTTTTGCCGTTTGAATGCCATTTCGAGAGCCTTCTTGATTCTTCCGGTTCCTGTTTCTCGGCTCATGGCTGCACTCATCAATACGTACTCCACCGGGTGGACGGTTGCCGGACGAGGGGCAACCCCAGGGTCCGCATTGTAGACCACCGCCATGCGAACGCTACTCAAACCGCGGTCATCGATCGCGTGAGCATCCCGCAGACCGTCTCCGACGCCATGCTGGCCTTCCAGTGGACCGTCGATCCCGACGGCAACCCCAGCACGGTCTTCGACGTGCCGGCGACGAGCTCCAACTCGTGGGGCCTCGCCGACTTCCACGGCTACCCGGACTGCGACGA
>JBMYUM010000319.1:0-5162 GCA_049605375.1 Phycisphaerae bacterium
ATTCCAAGGTGTTTCGGGACGATTTCCAACTTTCTGCCGCCAATAAGAATAATAGGACGTTGGCGCCAGGATTTCCTCTTCCCGTCCTGCGTTTGTCAACACCGTCGATCCGTCGTTGTTTTGGTCACGTGGCAGTTGATTCCTTTCACGGTCGCTGATCAACGTTGGTGGACGATGGCTGTTTTGACAGTTTGTTTTCCTTTCCTTGCAGCAGGCGAACGATGTTGCCGCGATGAAGGACGACCACCATGGTCGCGGTGAGTGTGGTAAAGACCACAAACGGCCAACGCGGCTGGCGCTCCCACCCTTCCCAGCTTGCCCATGCGACATAACCAATCGGGAACGCCAGGGCCGCCAGCAGCGAGCCCAGCGAGCTGATCTTCAACGTCACGGCGATGGCACACCACACGAAGAAGGCAGCCAGGGCGGGAATGGTCAGGTGCGGATAGACCCCGATCGCCACTCCGAACGACGTTGCCACACCCTTCCCCCCCTTGAACCCGAGGAACGGAGAGAAATTGTGGCCGAGTACGGGGAAAATGGCCACGGAAAGCCAGTAGCTGTACATGCGTTCCAGGGGTAGCCCTTCCCAGCCACGCAGCGCTGCACCGACGATGATGGCGGGCAGGAGTCCTTTGCCGACATCCAGGAGGAAAACAGCGATCCCCCAAGTCATGCCCAGATTTCGCCAGACATTGGCGGTGCCGATGTTTCCGCTGCCGCGGGTACGAAGATCGATACCTTTGCTCAGGCCGACCCAGTAGCCGATTGGCAGTGAGCCAACCAGGAAGGCCGGCGCCGCCAACATCAGCAGATAGAACAGGTCGTTGGGCATCCCAATCTCCTCAGTCGCTTCGTGGTCGCGGGTATCATTCCTGCTCGCGGTGCCGGTCCGTTGACACCTTCTGATTCGCTGCCTGGAGACGTCGACGGTCGGACGAATCCGTTTGCAGCCTACCCTGCACGCTTTCCTGCTGCGATTTCTTTGTAGAGGCGTAACACCTCGGCCGCATGCCGTTCCATGGTAAAAGGCTCCGCCGCTTTTTTGGCCTGTTCGGCCATGCGCGTGCGGGTTTCGTGAGACTTCATGGCGAGCACGAGGTCACAAATATGTTCGTGCTGGCTTGGGTCCTGGACGACGAATCCGCTCTCACCGTCCTTGATCAACTCGGCCGCGCCATCCCAGGACGAGGCGATGCAGGGCAATCCATCATTGAGTGCTTCGAGGACAACGCGGCTGCACGGATCGTAGTACGACAGGTGGATCAGGAAATCTGCGGCGTGGCGGAAAGCGGCGACGCGGTCGGTCGGACCAGCGAAGATGAGATGGTCCTGGAGTCCCAGATCCTGCGCCTTCTTCCGCCAGAGGTGCGAATCGCCCTTCCCGATGACGATAACCTTCAGCTTCTCGCCGGTGGCCAGTAGTCGCGAATGGGTGAGCATCCAGTCTTCGACGCCCTTGAGCCGAAAATTGTGGGCGACAATGATCGCAAGCAGGCCATTCTCGTCGATCTGAAACTCGCGGCGAACGTCTCGGCGATTGCTGGCTCGAGTCTCGGTGTCGATCGGACTGGGATTCACGCCGTTGAAGATTTTGCTGATGCGATGCTCGGGCAGGCTGTAGTGCTGTTTGAGCTGCCGGATGACGTAATCGGAGAGTGCGATGATCACGGGGCCGTCGGGGGCACGCATGATGTCTTTTTCCAGCCGGAGCATGAAGCGCTGCTTGAGGTTGAACTGGTTTGCGTAGCGTTTGAGCGTACGGACGGCTTGCGACCGTCGGAGCGAGATGTTCCGCTCGATGGTTTCCGCCACGGTGCCGCCGCGGGGCTGGTAGAGCGTTGCCGAACGGCATGGTGAGATCGCATGGATGATATCGAAGGCGTCGCGGCGCAACATGCGGTCGACGCGGTGCGTAAAGGTGATCGTCTTTCTCGTTCGGCCCATGCCGGCCCCGCCGATCGTATGGACTTTCATTTCCGGCGTCGGCGAGGGTCGACTGCGCGTGTAGAGGTGCACTTCCACGCCGCTGTCGATCAGATGGTGGACAAACTGCATCGTGGACGTTTCGGCTCCACCCCTCCAGGTATCAACCCATTCCGAGACGATGGCGACCTTCAATGCCCACTCCTTTTCCGAATGTGTACTTTTCCGGCGTCGCAGACTCAGGCGTCTGCGTTGCGCGAGCGGCGTTGTGACCGGCGGCGATCGTGCCGTTTCATGGCCGCGGTCTTGCCGACGATCCGGTAAAGCAACCTGCGCTGCTGAGCCGTCAGCTTAGGCGTATGCAAATACTGTTTCAACCATCGGACGCGTTGGGTATTGCTCACCAGATCAAATGGCGTTGAGTGGTTGAGTGCGGCCAGGTCTTTGACGCGTCGGCGTAAGGCGTCTGACCGGTCTTCAACGATACGGGTCAGGTCAATGAGGTGCAGGTTTGACGTGTCTTGAGGCCGATCGTCTTTCGGTGTTGCCGCCTGTTCATAGAAGATGTGGCTGAGGTAGAGGTCGCGATGGAAGAGGCCCGCGCTGTGCAGTCGCGCTGCCAGTTCTGCAACGCCCTTCATGACCTTGCTTCGGTTGATGGTGAGCGTGACGGCCGGCTCCAGGCACCAGGATTCGAGCGATTGGCCGGGTACCGCGTGCATCAGGATCGCGCTTTGTCGTTCACGGGTACCGGATGAGTCCATTTCTTCCGCCCATGCGACGGGCTTGATGGTTGGAATCCCCTTTTCATGAAGCCTCGTCATCCAGAATGCTTCGAGCCCGGCAAGCGAACGTACCTTTGGCGTCAGGTGCTGGAAGGCTTTCCGTGACGATGTCGGCGGGTTGGTGAATTTCTTGAGGTAGAGAATCTGACCACTTGGCGTAGTCAATCGCCAGCGTTGACGCCACGGTTCGAGTCCTGGTTTATGGAGGGACTCTGCCTTGTCGCCGGCGGTGATCGCATCCGCGAAGAGACCGGTGGCTGACTGCAGGCTCAGCGAGTCGAGGATCGACTCGTTACCCGGAATCACCGTGAATGATGGACCTGATGGATTCGTTTGCGCCATGCGAGTCGAAAGAGATAATCAGACTATGTTACTTACCGAAACTTGCCAGAAAACTGTTCCATCAGTCTCTGTCCTTTTTCAGGATGTCGACGGTCTCATCGATGACGATGTCCAGAATACTCCCGGGATCTTCGAAGATGCCGTTGAGGCCTGACTGTGCTTCGTTGATACCGTTCTGGATCGCTTCGACGAACTTCTTGTCGAGGCCGTTCTCACTGGAGACGGGGAAGTAGACTTCATTGCCGGCCTTGTCGATGACCTGCACGGTTGAGTCTTTGAAGGATGATTCGTCGAAGTCCGCGGCGAGTTTCTGGATCTGGCCGAAGGGCATGATGATCTCGGCCTGGGTCCACTCGCTGGAGTAGAGGACGAGTTTGCGATCGGTGACGAAGTACATGCCGCGTTCGACATTGAAGTAGCCGTCGGAGTAGAAGTAGCGGACGGATTCGCCTTCATCGAGCAGGTTGAGTTTGTTGATGCTGGCGAGGTACTTGGCCGGCAGTTGGGCGCCGGTGTAGACCGGTGTGCCGGGGGAGGCGATGTCGAAGAACATGACGCCGGCGATGCCAAGGACGCCGATGGTGATCACGAGTGTCACGATCTTGAAAAGGAACTTCATGGTGTCTTTCCTGGTCGGGCGGAATTCGTCATCCGCGTTTTGGCTACTTCGCTACGCATGGCTTCGTCGTCTCACATCGACGTCTATGCCACTCAATCGGACGGTAGGCCGAAACCACAATGCACTTTTCCTTTGGGAAAGCATTTTGTTGGAGAACGTCTCTGCTTCGGGGCTACGTCTTGGCCGACTCTTGGTCGGCATCTTACTGCTGACGCGGTCCGGGTACCAAATATTCGACGAGAATGGGAAACGATGTGAGGGTTGCGGCAGGAACCGTAGATGGCGAAGGCTCGCCGGGATGCCGGACGTTTTGCATGGTCGCTGGATATCTGTGGGTCGCTGGAGACTTGAGGAACGGCAGGCGTGGGGGATCGCGATGCGCTGTTCGAGTCTGAATCGCCGCTGTTGGTGATCAAAATACAGGTCGAGCTTGCGGATTCTGGGCTAGATGGTATCACGATATGGTCGGATAGTTGACCGGCGTAGGGTTTGATCGGCGGGTCATCGTGGTCCGGCGGTTCGAGGGCAATTCGCCGGCCGTGTTGCTGGCGTGGGTTCGCCCGCACGACGCTCGACTGGTTGGCGTTCAGGCGTCAGGGGGAAGTTCGTTCGCCCCGGCCCGCTTGCTTGCGTGGCCGACGTTCGATTGGACGGTCTTGGCTACGTCGCGTTGCCTGCGTTCGAATGGATGGCATTTGTTGTGCAGCGTGGGCTAGTTTCGATTAGTCGGCTGTTATGCCGGCGAACGGTCCATGTTCGATGGGTCGGCCGATGTTCCATTGCTTGGCCGGCGTTCGATTGTCTGATCGCCCCGTTTCCCTTCTTTTCGCGCCCGTAGCTCAGTTGGATAGAGCATCGGTTTCCTAAACCGGAGGTCACAGGTTCGAATCCTGTCGGGCGCAGTTTGGTAAGACGAGACGGCGAAGCTGGTTTCCCAAACTCCGCCGTCGTTGCCGTTTTCTTCGAGCTTTCGTATCGTCGAGTTTCGCCCTGTAGCAGGAATCGCTTCTTACTCGAATTGCTGACGTCGATGAACAATTGCTCTGATGCAATCGGAGATCGATTGCCATGACTATCGAGCAAGAGCGTATCATCGCCACCATGGGTAACTTCAATTGCGAAAATTCCCGCGGCATCGGCCGAGGCCTCGAACAGGAACGTGGCAAGATACTTCGTATCATTTGAATCTGCTGAACCAACCAGGCTGGACGCCCCCGCTACCGCCCTTGCGGCATTGGCCGCCGTTACAGACTGACCACTTGCGAAAACATGATGTTTCGAATCAGAATCCACCCATGTATCGATCAGCGCAACAGATCCGTTGCGACCCTCAAGCACTTCCAAGCTGATCTGATAGGTATGCAGATCAATGGCACGATCAATCCATTGGCAGCCCCGAGACTGACAATAACCGGTGCCATCAGGGTGGAGACCACAATGTAATTGGCCGTCGTGGGTAGCCCCATACCCAGAATCAGGCTGATTACGGC
>JBMYUM010000320.1:0-5155 GCA_049605375.1 Phycisphaerae bacterium
GCGCCGGCTTGATCATGCTTGCTGATATTCGGAACTTGCCGAGGCGCCCGGCGGCTGGCATTCGCGCTGCCTGCTGAATATTGGCCTCGGCAACCACTGAGCCGGTTAATTCTCGGACGAAATCACGATTCAAAGGATGGAGGCGGCGTTTGTTCGGTTCTACAATCGACTGGCGTGAATGGTGAAAAAAGTCGAAGGATGTCGCATGAAGAATGTGCTTGTCATTGGTGCCGGTCAGAGTTCTCCCTACCTGATCGAGTGGCTGCTCTCGAAGGCGGAGACCTACGATTGGTTTGTGACGGTTGCTGACCGTGATCTTGAGTTAGCGCAGTCGCGGGTTGGTCATCATGCGCGCGGCGCGGCCATCGCCATGGATGTCAATGACACATCGCTTCGCTCGACTCAGATCGAGAAATCGAGTGTGGTCATCAACATGATGCCACCCGCTTTGCAGCCGGTGATTGCCTGGGATTGTGTTCAGCATCGTCGCCATATGATCTCCGTTTCGCATAAAGACAAACGTCTTCGCGATTTGGAGAACGACGCACATCGCGCGGGTGTCCTGCTGTTAACGGATGTTGGTCTTGACCCCGGCCTCGATCTCATGTCGGCCATGTCCATGCTCCACGGTATTCGTTCGAATGACGGCATTGTGGAGGGTTACGAATCATATGGCAGTGGCGTCCCCGGCCCGGACTCGAACGCGAACCCGCTACGCTACTGCATTACGTGGAATCCGCGTAACGTCGTGATGGCAGCAGAATTTGGAGCACAATATCGCCGTCACGGTAAGACGAAGATTGTTCCGTGGCAGGGTGTGTTTCAGTACTCCTGGCCCATCAACGTACCGGGCATTGGCGCCATGGAAGCCTATCCCAACCGTGACTCACTTGTTTACGAGAAAGCATTTGAACTGGAAGACGCTCAAACGCTGATTCGTGGCACGCTCCGTTATCCGGGATGGTGTGAAACATGGTTGCAGATCGTTCGCCTGGGATTGCCTACCGAGCATATTCGCATTCCACACCTGCGGGAACGCAGCTACGCCGAGATCGTCGAGATGTTCCTTCCCGATGGTATCCAGGGAATTGACCTGGAACAGCGTGTTGCGAGTTTTCTGCAGATCAATCCGACCGGCCAAATCATGAAGAATCTCCGTTGGCTCGGATTGTTCTCGGACGAGCCGTCCGGCGCTCCGGGTGAGACCGTGGCAGAGGCTATGGTTCATCTGTTGAAGACTAAGCTTGTTCTCCCAGCTGACGAACCGGATCTGGTCATTCTTCATCACATCTTTGATGTCCACTATCCATCCGCGGATCGCCGGGAGCGAATTATCGGTACGTTCACGCATTACGGGCAACCGGGTGGAACCACAGCCATGTCCAAGACGGTCGGCCTTCCCGCTGCCCTGGCGGCCAAATTATTGCTGATCGGCGAGTTGCCGTTGACTGGTTGCGCGATTCCCTCGCACGAACTGGTGTACCGTCCGATACTGAAGGAACTCGAACAGGAAGGGCTGGCATTCACCGAAGAAACTCATGTGGTGCAGGAGGGTCTGACAAGCGCATCGTAGGGAGTCATGATCAATGTTAAACTTGGGTGTTGTCGGCACGTCGCGTAAAGAGAACGAGAAGCGCGTCCCTATCCACCCTCGCCACATCTCGCGCATTGAAGACCGCCACTTGCAGCAACTTACGTTTGAAACCGGATATGGACAGCGATTCGGCTTCGAGGATGAGTTCTTTGTCCGTGCCGGCTGTACCGTCCTTGACCGTCAGGATCTCCTGCAAACCTGCGATGCCGTCATTCTCCCCAAACCGATCGAAGCTGATCTGGAAGCGATGCGCGACGGGCTGATTGTCTGGGGTTGGCCCCATTGCGTTCAGCAACGTCAGCTGACGGAAATCGCGATCAAAAAGCGTCTGACACTGATCGCCTTTGAAGCGATGTTTGACTGGTCGCCCCAAGGCCATCGCGGGATTCACACGTTCTATCGCAACAACGAACTGGCCGGCTATTGTGCGGTCCTGCATGCGTTGGAACTGATGGGCAAGGATGGCTTCTACGGTCCTCAACATGAGATTGCGATTCTCAGTTTCGGCTCTGTCAGCCGCGGCGCCGCGTACGCTCTTCAACAACGGGGCTTTGGAAACATCACGATCTATACGCAGCGCCCTCCCCATGCTGTCGGGAACAAACTCATCAATGCCCAATTCGGGCAGATGTACTGCCAGTCACAAGATGAGGCTTCCTTGTTTACGGCATGTCCCGGGGAAGGTCCCCGGCCGATGAAAGAAACGCTTGCCGACGCGGATCTGATCGTCAACGGCATTCTTCAGGATACCGATTCACCGGTGATGTTCCTTTCTGAGAAGGACGCATCCTGCTTGCGTGAACAGTCCCTGATTATTGATGTCAGTTGTGATCGCGGCATGGGGTTCCCATTCGCCCGGCCGACGACCTTCGCTTCACCAACGTTTCGGGTCGGGCATGCGACTTACTATGCCGTAGACCACACACCAACGTATCTTTGGGATGCCGCCTCCTGGGAGATCTCTGAAGCCGTACTTCCTTTCTTAGCAACGGTGATGAATGGCAAATCTTCCTGGCGCCAGGATGCAACAATCTCCCGAGCCATTGAGATCGAGGAAGGTGTCATCCAGAACGAGAAGATTCTCTCATTTCAGAAACGGGAGCCGGCGTTCCCACACGCTACCAAGTCAGCGTAGTTGATATAAGATAGGGCTGGTGTTCCTGGTAGGATCAACGTTTGCAGGCATGGAGGCCTCACCATGTACCCAATCGAGACAGCGTCATCCGTTGATACCGGGTTGCCGGGCATGGCCCGCGACTCAAGTGGTCGGCAAACTGGAAGCGACCAACCCTATGGCTGTCCACAATGCGGACAGCCTGTATTGTCGCTGCGGCACTGCAAGTGTCTGTGCGAGCGATGTGGTTATGTGGAGAGTTGCGAGGACATTTTCCCTCTCCATCGCGGCTCGTAGCCCGGTTCCGGGCGTTGTCATCCACACCAACTCGCATTCATCCGATGCAAAGCGGCGGGCGACTAAAGCAGGTCTTTACATCCACACTCACTTTCTCAGAGAATCGTTGCTGACTGGGCGGAATGTCGGGTCTCATACTATGATTTCAAAAGTTTCTCCATGTGGCGATTGTGATCCGGTCGGTGGTTTGTGCTGTCTCTTGAAACTCATCGGGTCTCGTCGACAATGGAGGGGAATGTCTGATCAATTCTACATCGCCAACGCGAGTACATGGAGAGAAAGCAGATGTTGATGCTGGTCATGCCGCTTGTACCGACTTTGGTCGCAGTACAACCCGAAGCGCAAGTAGCGCTGCCGCTTTCACGGCAGGCGTATTACAACGTTCAATCAAGTTGGGACGAATCAACGCAGGGACCGTTGCCGCGTTATCGTGAAGGCGGAACGCCTCCTGTGGATCCGAACCAGTCGCTTCTTCCGCGCGTGTACCGTCGCGGCGGGATTGCCGGCCCGCCCTCGGCTGGTTTTCTCGCATCGCCGCCAGAATACGCACCGACGGCAGGCGTCATCTTTCGGTACAGTACGGGCGCGTGGCCTGAAGTTGTAACAGAATGCGTGGCGAAGTTGACCGGGGATCCGGCCCACGACGAAATTGCGTATGTCGTGGTGTCGAGTGTGTCACAGCGATCAGCGGCGCAGAGTCAGTTTACGTCTGCCGGCGCCGACCTATCGAAAGTCGAGTTTATCATTGCCCCGAACGACTCGATCTGGCTGCGTGACTATGGCCCGCATTTCATCTGGCAGAACGATACGCTGGCGATTGTTGACAGCCACTATTATCCTAACCGACCGTTGGACAACTTCATTCCAACGGTATTGGCGGAGGACTACTACCAGACGCCGCGGCACCATATTGGCTTGTATTACTCCGGCGGAAACTTCCTACCGGGCTCAAATCGTTCGGCGTTTATCACGAGTTTGATCAATACTGACAATCCGGGTTTTTCCGAAGAGTACATTGCCGACCTTTACCGTGAACACCAGGGGGTCGACAATCTGTATGTCTTCCCGCGTCTTCCCGCATCGGTCGACGGTACGGGGCACATTGACATGTGGTTTTCGATCGTCAACGAAGACACGGTTGTCATCTCCGAGTTTCTTCCGGGAGAGAATGAGACGGCTCGTACGGTGACTTCGGAAGCCGCCCGCTTCATGGAGGATCAGCTCGGGTACAACGTCTTCCGTGTTCCGGACTTGAACGCGTTCCATCCTGGCGACCCGAACTGCCACTTTACGTACACCAACTCGTTCCGCGTCAATGATCGAATCTTCATTCCCAGCTATGGTCAGGGGAGTGCCGTTCACCTGGAGCGCGATGCACAGGCGTTAGCCACCTGGCAGGCTGCTGCTCCTGAGGCGGAGATCATTCAGATCGATTGCTACCCGATCATTTTTGCATCAGGCGCGATCCACTGCATCATGATGCAGGTTCCACGTTATGACGCGCCCGCCCCTTCCGCTCTGGTAACGGCGCCTAACGGTGGCGAGATGCTCACACCGAACATGCTGAGTGACATTACCTGGAGCGCGACGGACAATGATTCGATCGCGAAGATTGACCTCTATCTCTCGACCAACGGCGGCGAGACATTTGATACCACGATTGCGACCAACCAGACCGACGACGGTAACTACAAGTGGTCGGTTCCCGAAGTTGATTCCGAACTCGTGTATGTCAAAGTCGTCGCCGAAGACAATGATGGGAACGTCGTTGAGGATGTCAGCGATCAGTACTTCGCGATTCAAGATCTGACCCGCACGGTCTATGACTTCAGTACCAATGCGGGTGTCGACCGTTGGGCGTACGGCCACCAGACGCCGAGTTGGGCTTCACTTGGCGGTATTCGAATCCCGGCGGCCGCCGATACCGAGATCAACGTGCTTCAGTCATCGGCCTACAGCAGGATTGCGGCTTCGGATTCAATTGGCGGGGACACCGACCCGAACCGTTATCGCTCGCCGATTCCATCCGGCGGATGGGAAAACCCGTTATCGCGAGTATTCGCGGTGCAGCAGCGGGGTTCGGTGTTGGCCTAGTTGCCGCATGCGACTTGGCCATCGCGGCACGTAGCGCCTTCTTTACCCTCGCCTAC
>JBMYUM010000321.1:0-5140 GCA_049605375.1 Phycisphaerae bacterium
CGAATGAACATGCTGTGTCCTTACGATGCGGAAGCGCATCTTGGACAAAACACGTGATCAACAATGAAAGTTATTCAAAAAAGGGGAGTTACGCCCCCTATCTGCTATTGAGGCGCGTGTTCGCGATGAACCGTGAACGTCGACAAACGCACGGGAAGGTAATAGCCACGACAAGCCCTGGTTTCAGACGGATGCCGTACCAGTAGCCTTCCGCCAAAGTTGCTATTCTTTTTCGTGACTTCGTTTAGGATTCATGAATCCCGGAAAACAGATGAGTATGGAAACGCCTACGGCAATTGCCAGCGGGAGTAATCCCCCCCCTTCTTCAGCCAAGCCGGCCGGTTTCTGGGCCAAAAGACCCGGAAGCGTGGCGTGAGTCTGGCCAAGAACAGTCTGGCCAAAGACAGTTTGGACTGACAGGAAGAGGAAGCAACCCAGCGTGCCGAGTGTGGAACTATTCATCGCGATTCGTACCTTTGGTGCTAATGGGCGTTCGTGTCAGAGGGGGTTCTCACCGACTTGGAATAACCGTCCGGGCGGTGCGCCAAGGTTGGTGATTCTCATCCCCCTGCTTCGTTGACATTATACGGGACTGTCGCTGTCCGAAAACCGGAATTTCCGGGCTTCCAAGCCTGATCGCGATCTTTGGTAACCGCAATTCAGGGCCGCAACGGCCAAGCCAGTCGCCTGAAATCGCGCCGGGAGAGATACCAGGTCCCCCACCGACGGGATCTGCGTCTGGCATGGCGTTCATAGGCATGTACGCTGATGGCCGTAAACAGGTAGTCGCGACGTCGAAATCGGAAGATCGCAAGGTCGTCTACCAGATCGGGAACGATCAACCAGTATGCAAATACGAAGACGGCAAGATGGGCTTCACCAAAGACCTCCTGCCAATGACGCATATCCGATAGGTCCGCTTCCGTGACCCAGTTTTCCCAGTAGTGAGCACCGCCTGCACACAGATAAGGGAGTTTTCGTCCTTTGATGTCCACGAGCCAAGGTTGGCAATTGTTGGCATGGATAACGAAATCAAATGACTTAAGTTTTCCATCACGCGAAATCGCGCGACGTTGCTCATTCACCGCAACATATGGCCAGCGGCATGCCCGAAGAAAGGCCTCAAATGCCAATTCGTAGTGGACTGACGGTTTCATGTCTCATGATGGTCCATCCGATCTGCCAGTTGTAAACGCTAGAGCTAGTGACGCGTACCCGCTGTCGTTACATGGAGTATCCGTTCCCACGGATTTACGGGCAATTCAGTGTGGTTCGAACTTCATAAGGGCTGCCCGCAATGTCGAAGATGCGAAAATAGATTTCCGTTTCGCCAAAGTTGCTGACTTCGTTCGCCTGCGGTTGGTAATCAATGGTGTAAACACCAGCGGCATCAGGCCCGGCCAACCTGTAACCGGGACGCAACGGCGTGTTCTGAAAGACTGACGTGACTCCCCCATCCCTGGTCTTCAAACGTAACACCCCTGAAGATGGGTCTAGTGTCTGTTCCGTACCGGCCAGCTGAAGTTGAACTTCGGCCTGATACACATCGAGCAGGATGTGATCGTCAGCCACGCGTCGATCGGCCTCGTCATACGCACTGTCAGCCGTCACTACCTCACCGGCGACGACGATGACATCTCGCGATCCTTTTTGCTGGAAAGCGGTTGCTTTCACGAACAACTGTGCGCCGGGCTCAACGTTCTTCAAGCGATGCGCAAACTTGAAATGACCATTGACATCCGGCTCAGCCACAACGCGGTAATCGCCGACGGTCGCCAGCACATAATCTGCGACGCCAATCGGTGACACGCCATCTCCCCACGCATCGAGCAACACAAAATCGAACTCCACGTCTTCACCGACATGCGCGGCCTGACGCTCAGCGACCGACCACTGTGACGCACTGGACCGAGGACCCGTGCTTGCTGCCAGCGAAGCGCAGCCGGTCGCCATCAGGGTTGCGAGACCGCATGACAACGCAGCCAGCATTGTGCTCCATCGGTAGGTGGATTTCATGGTTCTTGTTCCGAGGGTTACGACGTCGGTCGAGAACAGGGTTGGCGCATCAAGCTTCCTGCTTCTGCTTCGCTTTCTTCTTGATACGCCGCGGTTTGGGGTCTGCAACACCGAGTTGCTTGCCCGTTTTCTCGGTGTAGAACTGTTCAATCTGCTTTTCATGCGTAAAGAAATGTTCGTAACCGAAACTACCTTCGGTGTAGTCACAGTCCTTCGGCTCATACTCCGCACAGATCTCCGGACGAATCTCGTAAACAGTGCAAAGGTTGTCAGCGCCGAGATGTTTACACGTTGTTTGGAATTGAATGTACCAATCACCATCTTCAACAAACACGATGATGCCTTGGTGCATCAAGTACCAACGAATGTCATCGTAGTCCCGCTTTGTTTCGGGCTTATCAATTGGAATGGCAAGGTATCGACAACAGGCTGCCGTACAATGTTCGCATAGAATTGAACCCATCGTATTCCCATCCTTAAGAACATGACGCCACGGTATGCGCCCTGGCGTTGTCGGCACGCAGCGGCGTACAGGCTTCCGAGACGTTCCGAGCGGTAATCTGTCTTTCACGAGACCGTGCGGAGGCTATAAAATCAACCCGCACTTCTCGTTTCGAGTATAGATGAGATCATGGTAAAGTCTACTATTAATTGGTTTTGTGACTTGTTGAGCAGATACCTACCGACGCCGGCGATCGCCGGTTCCAATGCCCCGCATTCGGCATGTGAGTAGGCTATCGATGCTCGCCGACGGAACTTCGTCATGCGTATCATTGCCGGCAAATGGAGATCGAGGCGTATACAGCGCCCGAAGACAACGGGAACGCGGCCTTACCCTGATCGCGTGAAAGAGGCGGTCTTCAGCATGCTTGGCTCCATGCTTGACACCGGTGCTGACATGCCCGCTACGCACGTTGCGGATGTATTCGCCGGTAGTGGTGGCATGGGACTGGAAGCGTTGTCGCGAGGCGCATCCTTCTGCTGGTTCTTCGAAAACGGCCGACAGGCTCGGCAAACACTTGATGCAAACATCGCGTCCTTGGAGGCTGGTACAGAAGGGCGCGTGATCGCAGGAGATGCATGGACCGCCCTGCCACGCATTGCCGCGGAGTCACCGATCGAGGTCGCCTTTCTGGATCCTCCTTACGCGCAATCCCTTGACGTGACCGGGGATGGTCGCGTATGTCAATTGCTCGGGGCCATGACACCGTGCGCGTCGCGTTGCCTTATCGTGCTGCATCACGAGGCCAAAGTAACGTACGGCTCATTGCCCGTTGCACGCTGGGAGATTGTCGATCAACGCTCCTATGGAACCAATGGGATCACAATCTTTTCACATGAAGCCTGAACACTCAGCTAAAGACGCAGCCATTGAGGTCATTCGCAGGCTCCGAAATGAAGGCCATATCGCCCTTCTCGCCGGCGGCTGCGTTCGGGACGCCCTACTTGGGCAACAGCCCAAAGATTTCGATATTGCAACGGATGCTCGGCCCGATCGTGTCCTGCAGCTCTTTCCGCGCGCACGAAAAGTTGGTGCCCAGTTCGGCGTCATGCTTATTCGCCGCTTCGGCCACGACATGGAAGTCGCGACGTTTCGAACAGACGGTGAGTATTCGGATGGTCGACGACCAGACTCCGTGACATTTGGCAACCCGGAAGAGGATGCGTTACGCCGCGACTTCACCATCAACGCACTCTTCAGTGATCCATTGACCGATGAGATCATTGACTATGTGGGCGGTCGAGAAGATCTCGCCAACGGGATCTTACGAACGGTCGGCCACCCGCGACTTCGCTTTCGAGAAGATCACCTGCGCATGTTGCGTGCGATTCGATTCGCTGCTCGTCTTTCGTTCGTCGTTCACGACGAGACATGGTCCTCCTTGTGCGAGATGGCTCCCAGGCTTCAAGACATCAGCCCTGAGCGTATTTGGATGGAGCTTGAGAACATGCTGACCGCGCCTTCACGGGTCGCTGCATGGCGGATGTTGGTGAAGTCAAAGTTGATCGAGCACTGTTTACCGGATCGGGATTGGATACGCCCCACCAGCGGCGACCGTCCGGAATCGGCACTGGAAACCATGGCCACGAGACTGGACGCCCTCCCCTTGTCCGTCACCGATTCATTGGTCATGGGTGCCATTCTTGCTGACCATTCGCGTGATCAGATTCGATGCATTGCACGCGATCTCCGCTGGAGCAATCGGCTTGAATCGGAAGTATCGTGGCTGGTCGAGAACGTTTCGATCCTGCAGTCCACAGATTCGATGGAATTGGCTGATCTCAAGGCGATCATGAACCACTCGTGCTGGATCCACGCGTTGGCACTGCTGCAGGCGAAGCTGACGGCCAATGGTCAGTCGCTCGCCCGCCTGCACGCGATCCTTGAGCGTTCAGCACTGATTCCCCCTGAACGCGTCAATCCGGCCCCATTGCTGGATGGCCATTCACTCGCATCACTCGGTATTCCTCACGGCCCACTCACGGGGAAGATCCTTCGCGAGGTACGGCGGGCACAATTGAACGAAACACTCGATTCGATTGACGCGGCAACGGCGTTAGCCAAACGACTTGCTGAAGGAAATGACTGAGGAATGAACTGCGACCGATGACCGGGGTTCCCGACTGATACGAATCAGTCTCCCCCCATCGCATCGATGCGATCACGAATTGTACCGATGTATGACACACGAAGCCCGAAGTTCTCACCGACTTTAACCGCCTGACCGAGCCCGATCGGGTGGTTGCCGATATTGAGGGTCAGCGGTGCGTCGAACGGCTCTTCGAATTCGATAATGCTGCCGACAGTCAGCCCCAGAATGGAGTTGATTGTCATGTTGCGTTCAGCCAGTGTCACATTGGCAACAACGTCGAGCTGGAGAATGCGAGCGACCTCGGTCGAGGCACCTTCCATCGTCATGGCGGAGGGCAATGGAGCTGCGGGCGCAGCTTGCCCTGGTGTGCCGTTCTCCTGTTTCAGGAGCGAGTCGATTTCACTTTGTGATAAGCTCATGTACGCGCGCAATCCGGCTACCGGTTCCTCACTGTCTATGTTATCGACGAACTGGCTGACTATGCTTGAAAACGCCTCAAAACGCGCTCTGGAGGTATGTGAGCCACGTTT
>JBMYUM010000322.1:0-5119 GCA_049605375.1 Phycisphaerae bacterium
AAACTCGTAAATTGCGCGCGCGGCAAGATCAAAGCGATAGGTTTCCATAGCGAGATGGACTGCTGCGGTGGTTTCCTGGAAAGCTGAAGTGATCCACTTGTCGACCGGTGACAGGGTTATGTCATTGTTAGACAGGTCGTCATCGAAATCATCGATGTGCATGTGAACAAAGTTTGCTGCGTTCCAGAGTTTGTTGCAGAAGTTGCGGCCAATGTCGAATTTCTCCGACGTCTCGCGTGCAACTCCGAGTTCGTCTTTCAAGTCCTGTGAGGCCCATTGCGTCGCAAAGTCTTTGCCACAATTGACGCAAGGAACGCGCATACAGTCTGCCGGTTGCAACTTGCGTTCGAGTTTTTCGCCACGTGATTTTCGCCGTTGCGTTTCGTCTTTCACGACCAGCGATTGGTCTGTCATGTGGCCACAGTGTGGGCACAGATAGTCCACCGGCATGCGAATGTCCTGCGTCTCCGTACACATGTCTGCCATGGTGTAGCGAAGTGCATCGGCGCCGCTGGTGTGAATGATGTCAACGGGATCGACCCCGTTCCCTTTGGACTTACTCATGGTCTCGCCGCGACCATCGAGAATTTTGGGATGGATGTACACATGGTCAAACGGCACTTCGTTCATCGAATAGAGGCCGAACATCACCATGCGCGCCACCCAGTTCGTAATGATGTCGCGTGAGGTGCACAGGACGGAGCCCGGATAATACTGACGGAGGTGGTCTGATTCGTACGGCCAGCCGAGTGTGCTGAATGGCCATAGAGCTGAACTGAACCAGGTATCGAGAACATCATCGTCACGCACGAAGCCTTGTGCTTCCAACGGAGCCATGCAATCATCACTCTTGGCACAGAGATAGATGTTACAAAGCGTGTCGTTTTCAGCGGGTGACTCATAGTCATCGGCACTGATGAAAGCACCGGTATCACCTGCCGTGATCTTCATGCAGACATGCTCTTCCGGGAACTCCGGCACGGTGAGCGGTTCGCCTTTCTTCCAGGTCTCCTGCTTGTGCCAGACCGGGATACGATGCCCCCACCAGAGTTGGCGACTGATGCACCAGTCTCTCTTCTCTGCCAGCCAGTCGTTGTAGCTCTTGGCATAACGTGACGGGTAGATCTTCACACGTTGATCATCAACGACATCCATGGCTGCCTGCGCGAGCCCGATATCGGAATGTTCCGTCACGTCATCTGTTTTGACGAACCACTGATCGGACAGGTAAGGCTCAATCGGGTGCTTGCTGCGGTCACTGTGGCCGACCTCACGATCCCGCTCTTCGACTTTCTCAAGCAGATCCAGTGCTTCCATGTCGGCTACGATCTTGTCACGACCCGTGCCGGTGAACACAAGGCCGGCGTAGGTGTCACTGGCGGGATTGATGCTGCCGTCGGGTTCGACGATGGTGGCGATTTCACCGTTGGAGGCCAACACGTTGATCATGGGGAGATCATGGCGCATTCCCACTTCGTAGTCATTCGGATCGTGTGCCGGCGTGATCTTCACGCAACCGGTACCGAGCAGCGGATTGGCCAACTCGTCTGGCACAAGTGGAATTTCGCGGTTCGTCAGTGGCAGGCGGACACGTCGTCCGTCCTTCGCCATCTGACTCAGTGTTTCCAGAAGTGCAAGGTGAGACTCCCGACGAGCGGGAATCACCTCAAGGCGTTTTTCGATTTCGGGCTTGTCTTTCGCCGATGCGGCTTCAAGGTCTTCCTTGAGCTTCTGTTCAAGACGATCCAAGACGCCGGCCGGATCACCCGACACTGCCACAGCGGTGTCACCGAGCATGGTCTCGGGACGTGTTGTTGCGATGAGCACGTGCTCCGGCTCACCCGGCTTGGGATCGATCACCGGATACTTGAAGTACCAGAAGAAACCCTTCAGTGTGTCGTAGTAGACCTCGTCGTCTGCAACGGCGGTCTGCAGTTGTGTATCCCAGTTAACGAGACGCTTGCCGCGGAAGATCAGGCGTGCGTTGAACAGATCAAAGAACTGTTGCCGCACCGCCGACGCAAGTCCGCTGTCAAGTGTAAAGCGAGTGCGGTCCCAATCGCACGAGCACCCCATGAGTTTGAGCTGGCTGATGATCCGCTTTTCGTATTCGTCTTTCCATTGCCAGATACGTTCGACGAGCTTCTCTCGGCCGAGTTCGTGGCGGGTCAACCCTTCCCGTTCCCGCAAACGTCTCTCCACGACTGCCTGTGTCGCGATACCGGCGTGGTCGGTGCCCGGCTGCCAAAGCGTGTTGAAACCACGCATGCGATGGTAACGGACCAGTATGTCCTGCAGGGTGTTGTTGAGGGCATGGCCCAGGTGCAGCGCGCCGGTGACGTTGGGCGGCGGAATGACGATCGTAAACGTCTCGTCATGTTGACGATCGTCCGGTACGGAGGCAAACGCCTGTGCCGACTCCCAGCGGGTGTACACTTCGGGCTCAACGTTCTGTGAATCGTACACCCGGTCAAGCATCAGATTATCACTCATCGATACCTATTCCTGTCCCATCTGATCTTCGGAATCACACCAGCCGCCCTGCTTGCGGCTTCCTCGCGTGGGAGAATTCACCTGCGGAGGTGTCCTTCTACCTTTGGCCTGTTCGATTCGATCGCCGACGCGTGCACGGCCCCAGCCAATGTTGCTGCAAGGTAGGCACTGGAGCCGACATGTCAACGAAAAACCGTCATGCCGTTCTATTATTGGAAAGACTATCTGTGATGGAATTCTGCTGCCCTGTCGATCGGACGTCCTCGCCTGTTCTTACGTCAGGTCCAACCATTGCCCACCTACGCACGTGGCGATGATGGGCTCATTGCCGCACCCGAACACCAGGGCATCAAGCAGTGAATCGGCATCCGTACCCGCAAGCAGCGGGCTGTCGAGATCAATGGCGGCGAAGTCGGCCCACAGACCGGGCTGAACGCTGCCTGCCTGAACACCCAGGGCCCGCGCACCGCCTTCCGTGGCTGCATGCATCAGGAGCGTCGACACCTTACCATCGCGATCCCGAAGCACGCCGCGGCATTCATGGCGAAGGCGTTGGACGTATTCCATCAAGCGCATTTCTTCATGCATGGAGATTCTCAGGTTGGAATCTGTCCCCAGGCACAGGTGACCACCGGCAGATTGCATCGCACTGAGTCGTGGAATGCCGTCGCCGAGGTTGGCTTCCGTCATCGGGCAAAGACACACATTGGCGCCGGCCCCCAGGAACTCGTCGAGATCCTGACGTGAACTGTGGGTGCAATGGACGGCCGTAAACGACGAATCCAACTGAAGACGTTCATTCAACAGTGCCATGGGAGCCTTGCCATAGGCCTGTATGCAGTCGTTCAGCTCTTTCTGCTGCTCCTCGACGTGCATGTGCAAGACCATCTTTCGGCGAATCGCCTCCTCATGGACCGTGACAAGGTCTTCCAGCTCAGCCGCCCGAATGCTGTGCACCACCATACCCAGCGTCTGGGTCGGCGCTGTAAGAGATCCGCTCAGTCGATCCATCTGTTCGAAGAAGACTTCGGTCGATTCGCTGCCGAAGCGCCGTTGCGCCGGCTCCAGCGGTTGGTGAATACCTCCGGTCGCGTAATAGACATTGAGAAGAACCAGACGGATGCCGGTCGCTTCTGCTGCCTTGAGTATGACATCGTCGAAGGCATAGCCCTGGTTTGATTCGTCATGATGGAGGTAGTGAAACTCGCCGACGGTGGTCATGCCGGCGCGCAGCATTTCGCGAAAGGCACGACAACTGAGCTCGTAGATGCTGTCCGCCGTCATGGTTTCAACGAGCTTGTACATTGCTTCTCGCCAGCTCCAGAATGAGCCGACCTGCGATGGGAAGTGCTCGCCGAGACCGCGAAGTCCCCGTTGAAAGGCATGGCTGTGTGCATTGACAAATCCAGGGATGATCGCCTGACGGCGCATTCGCCGTGTCGGTTTCTCCCCGAGGTTTCCGACGTGCTCGATCATTCCATCTGCGGAGATGACGATCTGCACGTTCGGCTCAAACCGATGATTGAGCCAGGTCAAATCCGCTTCGATAATGGTCTGTGACTGCATACGCGTGCCTCCGTGTCAACGCGGGTCGTGCGAGCAGAATTCCGACACGAGTTTACCGACGACACTTGCGGCCGTCACCATTTCGCCCCGGGGAATGAACTCATCCGGTCGGTGGGCCACCCCTATGTCACCCGGTCCGTAAAGAATGCACGTCATATCCATCTTGGCAAACACACCGGCATCGCTGGCAAATGCAACCGCGCCCGTGCCCGCATGATCGGCGTTCTTCTCCGGTGTGACGGCAGCCTGCTGGCTTGTCAGAAACGCGTGATGCCGGCAGGTTGCCGGTGTTTCGAGGGCCGGGCTGATACCGCCCGTTTCAATATCCAGCAACTCACGTTGGGGCAGCGATGACAGAGCTTGATCGATCTGAACAAGGATCTCATCGGCTTCGACTCCGGGAAGAAGACGCACGCCGAGGTCCAACGTGCATTTTTCCGGGACAACGTTCACAGCGCTACCGCCATCGATAACAGCCTGATTGAGCGAACAATAGGGCGCTTCGGGATAGAATGCGGCGGTCGGATACGGGGTGTTTCGCAGGCGCTGGTCCAACGATGCGAGAGCCTGGATCACGCCGCCCATCATCTCGATGCTGTTCACCCCGAGCGACGGATAGCCGCTATGTGCACTTTTTCCCCGCGCGACGATTCTCAGTTTGAGATGCCCTTTGTGCATGCGCACAGGTTGCAATTTCGTGGGTTCGCCGATGACGGCGTGTGAAGGCAATGGTTCCGTCCCGTGCCAGGTTTCGCGGAAATGCTGCGCCCCGAGCGTTCCTACCTCTTCGTCAAATGTGAAGAGAAGACAGAGCGGTGCATCCAGCGTGCCGTCGGCATGACGCAGAAGCTCATTCATGGCCAGCGCGAGAAATCCCTTCATGTCGCATGCACCGCGTCCAAACAGACGCTCACCATCATCGCGCAAGGAAAAGGGGTCGCTGCTCCAGCCCGATTCTCCCGGCGGTACGACGTCCATGTGTCCGGAGAGGATCAGGCCTTCGCGATCATCGCGTGCGGGTCCACAACGTATCAGGAGGTTCGCTTTTTGCTGATCTGCC
>JBMYUM010000323.1:0-5093 GCA_049605375.1 Phycisphaerae bacterium
ATGGCCTGTAGAAGGCGATGGCCTGTAGAAGGCGATGGCCTGCACCACGCACCTGGTCATTGGTCGCCGATAACAACGGATACGCGGCAGGATGCCTACGCAAGGCGAGATCGGTAGCCGTTGGGATGAGCCTGGTGCCACACCCACGCCGATCGAACAATGTCATCAATGTCAGTAAAGCGAGGGCGCCAGCCCAGCGATTGCTGAAGCTGTGACGAATCGGCAAACAACTCCGCCGGATCACCCGCGCGCCGTGGCGATTCAACGGCAGGGATCGCGTGCCCCGTCACGCGACGGGCCGCATCAATTACCTCCCGAACGGAAATCCCAACACCGGTACCCACGTTAAATGCACGCAGTCTCTCCGGCAGCTGTTGCTCCAGAGCAAGGACATGAGCGCTGGCCAGATCTTCCACATGAATGTAATCGCGGACACATGTGCCATCGGGTGTCGGGTAATCTGTACCGAAAATGGCAATATCATCGCGTTGCCCCAACGCAACCTGCAGTACAAGTGGAATCAGGTGATATTCGGGCGTCCTGTCTTCACCGATCGTCCCGTCGGACGAAGCACCGGATGCATTGAAGTAACGGAGGGCAGTCGCCCCAAGGCCCCAGGCCGAGGCCGCGTCTTCCAACATCCACTCAACCGCCAACTTCGTCCGACCATACGGGCTGATCGGACACTGCGACGTGTTTTCGGTGATCGGCAAACGGTCGGGATTACCATAGGTTGCGCACGTGGAGCTGAAGACGATGTTCTTCACGCCCCAAGAATGCATCGATTCGAGCAGGTTCAGTGTATTGGCGATGTTGTTACGGTAATAACGAAGCGGCTCGTTGACCGATTCACCAACGTTCAGATAGGCCGCAAAGTGCATGACCGCATCCGCACCGAATTCCTTCATGGCCAACGCCACCACCGATCGATCGCTGAGATCACCAACAACAAGCGTAGCGCGTCGGTCGACAGCCTCGCGATGACCGCCATCCTTGAGGTTGTCAAAAACGAGGACCTCATGACCAGCCTCACAAAGGGCACGGACACAGTGGCTTCCCACATACCCAGCACCACCGGTAACGAAGACTTTCAACATGCGAGATTCTTCTGCTTTCGTTCGTGAGACATCGGACGCCAAACGCAGTCGTCTCTATTGTACCTGGATGGGAGTCCGGCAATCACTCGATCACGACATCGGATAGCCGCGAAACGCTGACAACAAAGTGCTTCATGACGACGATTTGCCGACGATTCACGGTTACGCCGGAATGGCAGAGCTTCGCAAGGTACTCTTCCTTTTGTGCATGCCCGTCGCGACAATCATGCATATCGACGTCTTCAAGAAGAAAAGCATAGTCATTAATACTCCGCAAGATACCAATGTAGACGATCGGTGTTTGCGTATCGAGAACAACCTGTTGATCTATGAGATCTTCCAACTGCTTCACGATGAACTGCTCCCCTTGTTTATGTTCAGCAATCATCGAAGTCGACCGAGGTCGGTCGCGAGCGTTTCGACACAAAGTGTCGCATTCACGTTCCGTCCAATTTCGTAACCCGCTTGCGAGACGCGCTGAATCGCTTTGATCAGTGACCGTTGCCCGACCCTTGCCGGTGGGGTTTGATCTCCCAGCATGCGTGTGGTCGACGCACCGACTTCGACGCGGAGCAGATCCGCGTACCATCGCGAGATAATCTGGAAGACGGTCGTCAATCCTCGACGTGTTGCCTCGGTCGACGAGATATCCGGATCGGCCTTACGATAGGTCTCGCTCAACGCCTCCGCCGTGTCCGCCATCGTCTTCCGCATGACGTCTGTCCGTCCCGGATCGAGAGCGGCGAGATCTTTAAGGATCGTAGCGCCGAGCGTGAACAAATCCTGCTCCACCATCTCCAATGCTCGTCCCGGGCTGCCCTCTGCCAACTTGGTGTAGAAGGTCGTTTCGTCCGAACCCAGCGTGGGATGAACCTCAGCGAGTTTCTGCTCGACGAACGAGTCGGGAACCGGACCAAACGGAACCACCTGGCATCGCGACATGATCGTCGTCAGCAAGGCATTGAGACTGGTCGTCAGAAGAATGAGAAACGTCAAAGGCGGCGGTTCCTCAAGCGTCTTCAACAGCGCCTGCTGCGCCTGAGGCTGAAGCTTCTCGCCTTCACGGATCACGAAAACCTTACCGACACCCCCCATCGATTTCAGCGCGACACGCGCAATCAGAAATTCACGAACGACGTCAATCCCCAACGTTGTCGCCTTTCGACGACGCACCTCGGGCTCAGGATGCTTGCGATTCAATTGCCGGTAAATCAAATGGAAATCAGGATGGGTTTCTACGCTCTCCCACGAATCGTGCTCGAGCAGGCGTGACGCCAGGACCCTGGCGAATCGCTCTTTGCCGACCCCATTCGGACCGTGAAAGACATACGCGTGCGGAACGCGGTGACCATCCAGCGCACGTTCGACAATGTCACACGCGATTGGCTGATGCTGGATACTATCGGATAGCACCGACAATGACCTCCTCGATCGCCTGCTGAACGGCGTCAGCATCAACGCGCCCATCGATCAACTCCACGCGGCCGGGATACGTGTCGACACACGAGCGAAAAAGATCGATCACGGCCTGGTGATACGCCAGAGGGCGCGACTCCATCGCATCCAGTTTGCGATCACCGATGCGCTCGAAACCCAGTTCGGCATCAATGTCCAGAATGATCGTCAGGTCCGGCCATTCATCCCGCAGCGCCAACCGTGCCAACGCGATCACGAGTTCCGGATCGAAACCGGCCGCCCCCTGGTAGGCGCATGTCGCGGACACAAACCGATCACAAAGCACGATTTTTCCTGCAGCCAACGCCGGTCGTACAACTTCTGCCATGAGCTGTGCCCGAGAAGCCATGAACAACAGCGTTTCACAGGCGGGGTCCATCGTCGACAGGTCGTAATTGAGCAGAACCCCGCGAACGCGATCGCCGATCTCGGTCCCACCGGGATCACGGCATGTGATCACGTCGTTGCCGGCATCACGTAACGCTGCGGCAAGCCGTGCAAGCTGCGTAGACTTGCCGCAACCATCCGGACCATCGATGACAATGAATTGACCAGGGAGTTTTTCGAGCATCGTGCTGCATCCATGCCACGCCCGCTACGTTTGGTCGAAACGACGATTCGACCACCATGCCGATCCAGCCAGTCAGATCAGCCCTCTTTGTTGTCTTGCAATTCGACCCAGCCAATGTGCACGATGAATGCCGGCAGCCCCGAATTTCTTGGGCACATGCCTTCTCGCCGTGTGCTGGACGCACGCCTGCCCTACCCTTCTTGGGATGACAGTCGGCGGCGACTTTCGGCGAACACCTCGTCGGCGTTGTAACTCGAGCGGACAAACGGACCGCAGGCAACACCAAGGAAATCGAGCGAACGCGCAAAGGACGCCATCTCTTCGAACTCGTCCGGATGATAGAATTTCTCGACGGGAAGATGACCGTCCGTCGTCGGCCTCAGGTACTGACCGACCGTTAACACATCGCAACCGACGTCGCGCAAGTCGCGGATCGCCGTGTACAACTCTTCGGTCGTCTCCCCCAGACCGACCATGAGTCCGGACTTGGTGATGATGCCGGGGTCCAGGCGCTTGACCGTACCGAGCACATCGAGCGATCGTCGGTAGCGTGCAGCGGGACGAACGGCTCTCGTCAATCGGTCAACGGTTTCCAGATTATGGTTGTACAATTCCGGACGGGCGTCGACCAGCGTTTGAATGCACTCGATGCGTCCATGAAAATCTGCAGGCAGCACCTCAACCGTCGTCTCATCGCACGTATCATGAATCCGCTGAACACATTCAGCGAAGTGGCCCGAACCCTCGTCAGCCAGATCATCTCGCGCGACGGCGGTGATGACCACGTGGGCAAGATTGAGTTTTTTGACGGCTTCTGCCAACCGGGTCGGCTCGTCAGCGGCCGGAGGGTTGGGCACGGCGGTGTTGACGGCACAGAAACCGCAACGACGCGTGCACTTGTCACCGAGAATCATGAATGTCGCGTGCCGTTTTGACCAGCACTCGGAGAGATTCGGGCAGCGCGCCTCTTCGCATACAGTCGCCACGCCGCTGTCGGCGACGATCTGCTTGGTCTGCGAAAAGTCGCCGGATGGCAGGGGCCGCCGCAACCACGGGGGTAAACGTCGCGACGGAGCGGAATCACTGTTGGAAAGTACGTTCAACTGCATGAGGGGTGCCCACATTCTCAGGGAAAACCAGCATGTCGATGGGCTGCCGTTGCCGGCCAGATCGCCATCGATTCCGACACGACATTGTACAAATTCCGGGGCACTTCGTCACCTGCTTCGTTTGCTCGAACATCTGCGGGGGCGTATACTTTAAAGGGTGGCAGGAAGGTTGGCCGGCCAATCGCTCAGGACCGCGTTCTGTGACGCTTTTGGGCAGCCCGAATCCGTCCTGCCCTGACATATCCAGCGTTGACCGGGTGTTTCCCTGCCGCTGGAAACCGAATCAGCCGGGAGGTCTTGCGTCATGTCCATCGAAATCTCCAAGGTGTTGTTTCCGACCGACTTCTCTGAAGTATCGCTCGCCGCGTTGCCCTTTGCCGTCGATCACGCGAAACGTTACGAAGCCGAATTGCACTGCGTCCACGTCGTAGACGATTCGTACCAGTATTGGGGTGCCTTGGGGCCGGAAAGCATTCCCGTCGGGCCTCCTCCCGAAGACATCGTCGAGCTCGCGAATAAGCGCATGGAAACGCTCCAATCCGAGTGGTTGAGCGACATGCCCAAAGCCGTGGTGACGCACGTGTGCATCGGGCGTCCTTTTGCCGAGATCATCGGATACGCACGGGAAAAGGCGATCGATCTGATTGTGATGGCCACGCACGGACGAGGCGCCGTCGCCCACATGCTGCTCGGCAGTACGGCTGAGTTGGTGGTTCGTAAAGCCCCCTGTGCGGTGCTGACCGTCCGCTGGCAAGATCACAAATTCGTCATGCCGTAGCGGTCGACGAAACGGTCCTGGTAGCGCTTGCGCAGCGCCATGACCTCGCCCATGTCCACCTCGTTGAAGGTGGTCAGCATGGC
>JBMYUM010000324.1:0-5078 GCA_049605375.1 Phycisphaerae bacterium
AACAGGGTGAGATAGTTGATCACCAGGAGTGGTGCCGCCAGAAACACGGCTTCCAGGTACATCCAGGCAACGTATCGCCAATGGATGTTCCACGGTTCTCCGGATGCGACATGCGTGGCAATCAATATGACAACAACCGCCAGTCCCGGCGCGTGCGTCCCCACGTCACCAAACAGCTCCAGAAACTGCTGAAGAAGATCAAAGGCAATCACACGCCCCGGATAGACAAGGCAAGCCAATTCATAGAAGACGATCAGCGGCAGGAGAAACATGAGCGCATCAAGCGGCCTCGCGAGTGCGCCACGCTTGGGTTGATCGTGCTGCAGTTCTTCATTAGCCATAGGGCCGTATCCTGAGGCCCGGGCGTCTAACGTCAAGATGCTGTGCGGAGGAAATTGCCGGCTGGAACTTGACTCTTTTTTGCCTTCGTTGGAAAGATTTTTCTGCGCGACCGGATCGGATCACAAGGGAATCAGTCGTGCCTGACCAGCTTCGATCCAACCCAGGTTGCCATCAGGTAATTCAATCTGCCACCAATCACCGCGACGGGTACGAAGAACAAACTCGACTCCGGGCTGTAACGGTTGCTCAAACCGGCGTTTGTAGGATTCACCCGGACCGTTAAACGCAGCAACATCGATGGCGAGTACCACGCCTTCCGGTCGATTTTTCTGCTGCCAGCGCTCGATAGCAACGGACATACCGACGGTCACGGAAACAAACAGGCAGACCATTGCAGCGACGGAAAGGGGTCGGCTGGCAACAAAGCAACGGATCCCAAGGAGAAGCCAAAAGAGTACGTAGGTTACGATCAGCAACGTGGTTCGTCCGGCAAGCGACGTCGAAAAATGCAGGAAGAACACGCTGCGCAGCAACGTTTGACTCCCTCTGGCATTGATATTCGTCAGGCAGCGTTTTCGCGCTTCACGCAGGTTGTCCTGCAACAGCGGGTCGTTGGGAATGAACTGTTCGGCGCGACGGTAATGCAGGATGGCTTCACCCAGCTTGCCTGCTTTCAGATAGCAGTTTCCGATGTTGTATTCGAGTTTGCCGTTGCGCGTGCCCTCCCTGATCAGCGTCTTCATCATCGAGGCGGCCTTCAGGAAGAGCTTCTTTGCCTGATCCCGTTGCTTCGGCTCAACTTCCTGCGCCTGATCAAACAGGTCAAGCGCCTCCAGCAACCGCTGTTCAGGATCCTGTGGTGACGCAGCCGTGATCGGCTTGATCTCCTTCGATGATGTCGATTGCTGCGCAAGCGTGACATGACTCGCGGTCGCGACGAACAGAATCACGGCACACACGCAAGACGGCGCCAGTCCGACGATGGGATTGATGGTCGACTGCATCATTTCGCCCTGTCCAGGATCTTCATCCAACCACGCAGCTTCGTGGCAACCTCTTCGGCACGGAAGCCTTCCTCGTCGATTGGTGCATACGCTGATGCACTTGCCGTCTCCAGCAGAGCGGCAACCTCTGCGGCGATATCGCCGCCGCCACCATCGGTGATCACCCGGCGTGCATCGACCGGGGTGATTTCTCCCGGTGGCATGTTGTATCGGTCGGCCAGATAGGATTTCAACGCCTGGCTCACGACATCAAGTTGCGCAGTCGTCGATCCGGCTTTCGGAAGGTCGCGCAGGATTCGCTCAGCTTTTCGCGTAGCCGACCGCCGTCGCGCAAGGCCTTCATTGCCTCGCAGTCGCCGGTAGCGCCAAGCCAACAGACCGACGAACGACCAAGCAACCGGCGGCGCAATCAGCGCGGTCCAATGCCCTGTGGTCCACGTTGCTCCTTGGACAGCGAGCAACGCAGGCACATCGACGTAGTTCGGCGCAATACCGCCTTCGAGAAGAACGAGGGACGTTCCGTTCTCGCCGGTCGTATCGCCTCCTTCGTTGACTGCCATTGGTGAGGCATCTCCTGACGGTGGGTCAACGGTGACTTCAATCGGAGGCGTCGCCAAGGTGATATACTCTTCGCGTGACGGATCGAAATAGGTCCATTCGATGGGAGGAATATTCTGCACACCGGCCTGGCGTGGAAAGATTGCGCGACGGAACACCTTGCTTCCGCCTTGCACATCGCCGATCCACTCTTCGCGAACGAAATCGAACCGGCTGACGAGTTCGGCGTTGTCGCCCAGGTCCGGACCGGCGACGCCATCAAGTGGCGCACCGTTGATGGCCAACGTCAGTGTCACGGGCTTGCCCTGTTCGACACGAACAGGCAACGCGCTTGCGCCAATCTGATAGCGACCCAGGGCACCGGTAAAAGAGGGTGGACGATTCTCCGTCGGCGGCTCTTTCACTTCGACGTTAATCTGAGGAAGCAGCGTGAATTCGGGGCGTGAACGGGTCACGTCGTACCCGAAAAAGCTACGACGAACGGCGGTCGGGTATTCAGCCGAGAGGCGAATGGGGCCGATCGCGAGCTGACCAACCTCTTCCGCCCTGACTCGCTCGGTCACAGTGAAGATCTGGTACCGATGACGTTGCCCCTTGGAGTCGGCAATGGTCATCGTGCTGCGGTCGGCCTGCCCGTTTTCGAAAACAGACAGCGATGACTTGCGACTGTCAAAAACATCCCTCAGGAGGTTCATATCGTAGCGACGGCGATCGATGACAACTTCACGGATCCCGATGGTCAACTTGGCTACGACTGATTGGGTCACGTACACGGAACGCGGCTGTACTTCGAGTTCACCGAAGATGATACGGTCACCACGTTTACCGGAGACATCTGTTCTGGCGACGGTGATGGTAATGGGCTCGGCCGAATAGGTTTGTGTTCCTGCTTTGACCGTGATCGGTCCGAGTTCGTATTTGCCGATCTTCTCAGCGGTCAGCAGAAGTGAATAGGTGTACTTGGAGGAGCGAACGCCGTTGACGATGCGGACGCTGCTTGATGGTACCGCGTTGACCAGCTCCAGCGATAGGCCGTCCGGGACGGCAGCGGAGGGGTTGTCCGGTCTTGCCATGTTATGGCCGATGAGTTGCATAGAGATGCTCTCGCCGACCTGCATTGACTTCTTTCCAATGACAAGTTCCAGACGTGGCGTTTGCGCGGCAGCGGTTCCGGCAGCCCCGAATACCCACCAGCCCATCAGCCCCAAGATCGATAGAAACCTTACTCGTGGCATTACCAATCTTTCTCCGCCGGAACGACGCGAACCGGCACTTCTTTTTCGCGTTGTTTCTTCAACCTGTCACGGAGAGCCTGCATCAATTCTCGCAATTGCCGCTCCGCCTGTTCCCGTGACCGCTCTTCTTTCGCCTGTTGCTCCTGTTGTTGCTGCTGTTGTTCTTGTTGTTCCTGTTGAGACTGCTGTTCCTGCTCTTGTTGCTCTTGATCCTGCTGTTGCTGATCCTGCTGCTGATCTTGATTTTGCTGCTCTTGCTGCTGCTGGTCCTGCTGTTGATTCTGCTCTTGTTCGTCCTGTTGTTGATTCTGCTGCTGATCTTGCTGCTCGTCTTCGTTGTCTTCGTTTTCCTGATCTTGATTCTGTTGCTGCTGCTGTTGTTGTTGCTGCTGTTGCTTCATAGCACGCCACATGCTCGCGGCCTTGGCATTGGCATCGCGTGCGGCGGCGTGATCAGGTTGGTGCTTCAACACGGAGCGGTATCGCCGCATGGCTTCTTCAAGGGCGGCGATGCGCGTTTTCGGGTCCGCGTCTTCCGCCAGCGCTTCGCGATGATAGGTGGTGCCTACGCTGTAGATCGCATCATCGACGAGTTGGTCATCCGGTGCGATCGTCGCTTTTTCGAACAGGGTTCGTGCTTCGGGCAGGTTGCCCAGCTTGTATTCTGCGAGACCTTCCACGAAGTCGAGTTCCGGCGCGTCGGGTAAGGCGTTTCGCGCGTCGCGGTAAAACTGTAACGCGGCCGCGGGATCGCCTGCGATCAGTTTCTCATTTCCCTGCTCCACGAGCCGGGGGGCATCCAGTGGATTGGGCATGGCAGCGGGTTGATCGACCGCGGTCGTTTCCGATTCGCCGTTCGATTCCGTTCCCACCGGATCTTGCGTTAGACCTGGCTGGGCAGAGAGCGTGATGGCCAACATCCCGGTCGCGATCACACGAAACGCCGGCCATCGTCGGTGAGGTAAGCGCTTACGCGGACCAACGCAGCCAAGCCATATTGGATTTTGGACGTTTCCGTTCATTTTCAAGCACTCAGGAGGCAACCCACTCGGCCACCACGCGGTGATACAACCGCCACTTATCCTACCACCGTCGCCCAATCTTGGGATACCGCCCGCCGTGCCCCTGCCGGTATCCGTACGCATTGCACCCTTTTCATCCGTTCGTCAGGTTCCACACCCGTTCATCGGCCTGTGGCGTCGAGACCCGCTTCTGCGAAATCCCGATCTCAATGGCCATGAGTATCAGCGCAGCGGTCAGGAACCACTGATATCGGGGCCGGTGTCGCATGCGTTCTTCGGTGGTGAGTTTTGACTGTCTCATTTTCGCGATGGCATCCACGACACGATTCAGGTTGCTGATTGGGGCGTATCGACCGCCACCGGCATCGGCGATGTTGCGGAGTCCTTCCACGTCGAGCTTTGAGAACACGATCTGTCCTTCGTGCAACATGGGTTTGTCGCCACCGTCGGCATTGGGTACCTGTGCCCCAATGGTTGATGCGGGATCACCGATACCGATCGGAAAGACGCGAATGCCTGACTCGTCATACGCCAACTTGGCGACGGCTGCCCCTCGTTCTTCATGATCCTCGCCATCGGTGAATAGCAGGATGATGCGCGTGGCGCGTTCCGGCGAGCGTGCGAAGAGATCAGTCGCTTCTTCCAGGGCGTAGCCGATGTTTGTGCCACCGCGGCGCACGGTGCCGACGCGTACATCCGCCAGTTTCTCCCGGAACGCCTGATGGTCTGTGGTCAAGGGCAGTCTGGTCACCGTGCCCCCGGAGAAGAGCATCAGCGCGAGACGATGGCCTTGCGCAAACACGGCACGCTCGGTCAGCTGTTGACGGATTTCTTCCTTGGCGCGTTCGAGGCGATTGGGTTTCAAATCGCGTGCGAGCATTGACTTCGAAACATCCACCACGGCGACGATATCGACG
>JBMYUM010000325.1:0-5059 GCA_049605375.1 Phycisphaerae bacterium
TCTCATGCAAGCAGCGATGCGGCGGCTTCCGATGCAGCGACCGTTGCCGGTCAGGGTGATACCTGCACCACGGCAGCGTTCTGCCAGGCGGGTAATAACGATGATGCTGATGCGAGCGATCGTGTCGGTTTTGTTGTTGCTGACGGTTTTACGCCTGCGGTCGATGGCGACATCAGCGAGATTTGCTGGCTTGGCGCGTATGACGATGGAGCGAATGACTGCCAGGGCTTTGCGCCTGACACCTTCGAAATTCGATACTATGCCAACGCCGCCGGTTTTCCGGGTGCGCTCATTGCTGAATTTACCCAGCAGAGCGGCAACCTGACCGTGACCGGTCCAACGGCGACTGGAAACTTCGTTGCCGGATTCGCACCGGAATACACGTATTCAGCTACGCATGCACCGGTCAGTGTCCTCTCGAACGGATGCTACTGGGTCGAAATTACCAACGTCGTGAATTCAAACAACTGCGTTTGGTTCTGGGAACGTGGTCTTGGTGGTGATAACCGCGGCATGCAGGACGGCCAGGGACCCGATGGCTACAACGCCCCGGACGCATCGGTACTCGATCATGCCTTTTGCGTGAACGTTCCCATCAGCCCCACGATGGCGTGCTACCCGAATCCGCCGGCGAACGACGATTGTGCGAACTCCATCACCCTTGATGATGGCTTCAATTACTTTGACACGACGCGTGCAACCACCGACGGTCCGGCTGAACCCGGCTGCGGATTTGTTCAGGGTGAGGATCAGGTCAATCAGGACGTCTGGTTTGATTACACCGCGACCTGCACTGACAACCTGACCATTTCACTCTGTTCAAGTACGTATGACACCAAGATGACGGTCTACAGTGGCTCGAGTTGCCCGACCGTCGAAAGTGCCATCGCATGTGGTGACGACGATGATGTTTGTGCGCCGGACGGTTTGCAGTCGCGTATCACGCTGCCGGTAAACCAGGGAGAACAATACAAGATCCGCGTTGGAGGTTTCTCAACCACCATTCAGCCGGGACTTGATGTTGGTCCGGGTACGATCAACATTCAGTGCGGAAGTTCTTGCGGACCAGGCGCAGGCGGTTGCTTTGAAGCCAACGGTACGCCGGGTTGTGACGATCCAAATTGTTGCGAAATCGTCTGTGCAGAAGATGCTTTTTGCTGCGATACCGAGTGGGATACGCTCTGTGCAAACTCCGCGACGGCAACCTGCCTTGGAAATGAAGAAGTATGTTTGAACGCCGGTGGAAACTGCTGTGAATCTCAGGTCACGCCTGGTTGTGGTGATCTTTCCTGCTGTTTGACGGTTTGTGGTTGCGACGGTTTCTGCTGCGAAGTGGAATGGGACGAAAACTGTGCGGGCATGGGCCTCAACGGTAACGGATGCGGTGCAGGCGCGCTTTGTGAAGCCATCTGCTCCGATTGCCCTGATGGCGATGTGACCTGGTTCAATCCGCAGTCCGGCATCTTTGATGCAGGTATGCCAACCAGTACATCGAACGAACTGGTTGTTCTCGGATTCGAAGAGTTGCAGGTTGTGCCGCCCCAAGGCATCCAGTCACTGGATTGCTGGTCTGTTTGCGAGACGGTTCAGAATGAATCGCTGCATCAGATCGGAACTGGGTTCAACTTCATCAGCCAGCAGGAACAGCAGGGGGGCTTGCTCAACCTGGTGTTGGCGCATGACCTCACGGCTGGCGAAGTGACACGTGTGACGTACACCAGCAGTACGAGCAACACCATCACCACGGCGACGTTTGTGGTCCACCCGGGTGATGTCAACGCAGATGGAACCAGTGATTCGGCTGATATTCGAAGCCTCATCGAGGCGTTGAATGGTGCTGAATTCCCGCTGACTCAGGTTGATGTTTCACGGAACAGCCAGCTTGGCCCGGAAGACATCCTGCGTCTGATCGACGTCTTGAATGGCGGTGGCGCGTTCCAGCCCTGGTACGGCGTGACCGTCGATCCTCTGGCACTGTGTCCTTAGGGAGAGCATGTGTCCTTAGGGAGAAAGTGGGTCCTTAGGAAGAACTTGTGTCCGTAAGAGAGAGTAAGAGAGAATTGTGTTCTTACGAAGGATGGGGCTGAGAACATAGACCTTCGCCTCGACCGGATTTGCTGACGAGCGGGCCTGATCACGAACTGTGTTGATCCCGTCCGGATCGCCGGCCAATTGATAGACCTTGCCCGCAGATGTACCTCTCGGGCTTCCACGCGACGCCGTCCCGTACCGCAGGGGCGGCGTTTTTTTGTGGTCTGGTTTTCCTGTTGCGACGGTCCGTACTATGGACGGCGCCCGTCTCGACCGGCGCTTGCAGGCTGAGGCGCAGACTCAAGATCCGCATGGATGGTGGCCGCTTCTATTCCTTGGCCGACCAGTGATACGCCAGCATGGCCGATAGTGGTTGACGCACCCTGGAAGGTTAGTTCTTTAACGGCGGTGCCAACAAGTGGCACATTCTCAGTGCAGATTTCCGCGCGTGTACCGTATGTTTGTGCCCATTCCATCTGGCACGTTGTATCGTCGCGCTGGCAGCATCCGGGGCTGTCGCATGATGAACCGCTCAGTCCGTCAATTCTTGCTTTCCCCTTGTTGGTCTGAAGGTTTCGAACAAGGAAGTTGTTGGGGAGGTCAACCTGTCCCAGCAGGAAACCGTCCCAGCAGGAAATGCAGCGAGAGGTGTGCGACAGGTAATCTTCATTCTGGTTCCAGATGTCGAATCGGGCTCGGGTTTCAATGGGACCGACGCTTTCCAGGCGGAAGTCTTGAGCGACCGGGACAAGCGCAACATCGGTTTCTATGGTGACATACTGCTGCATGCCGGAGAACGGTGTGGAGCCGCTGGCAAAGAAGTCGAGCAGCAGTCGGCCATAGCCCATTTGATACTCGTCGCCGTTGAGGTTCAGCGTGCCCAGTTGGTCGCCGACACGCATCCCTGTTTCCGGTGCGCAAGTCTGGAAGGCGTAGGCTGGGTACTCCCACGCGCTGGTGTGATCATAAGCGACTCGGGTCGCCCCTCCCTGCAGATGATTCCAACTCACCTGGTGGCCTGTGTTGTCGACCGCCCACGCCAGAAGGAAGCCTCGCATGATCCGGCCATCGCTGTTCGGGTCGGGGCGTCCGGGTCCTTCCGGGCCATTATCAAGCCCGGCAAACGGAGGCGCGCCCTTGGGCAGTCCGGTTGCGAGCGAGAAGTAGTTGGATTCGTTTCCGGTCCAGGTGCTCGTCCAGTTCAATCGATTCCAACCTGGATGAGCGCGCTCTTCGATAGTCGGTGGATCACAGCAAATCACCGGGGGGAGCGGGTCATCGCCATTAACGAAGATGTAATGAACCCGCACGTCTTCGTTGAAGTCGTTCGTGACATGGATGATGGTATCTTCCACAACAGCGTTGGCGTTGTTCCAACGGATGCGGATGTCCGGGAAGACCAGCAAACTACCTTTCTGCATCGTTGATACGCGGCGTGGGCACGGGTTGCAATCCGGAATCGTCTCATGGATACAGACGCCGTCGTCTGAACAGGTATCGATTGTGCAGTTGTTGGCGTCACGGCAATCATCGTCTCCGAGACATTCGACGCAGCGATCGTTGACTTCATCACAGATGGTATCTGGGCATGCTGCAAGTCCGGGCTGGCAAGCGCCGTTCATGCAACTTTCGCCGCCGTTGCAGTACAAGCCATCGTCACAGGGGAGGGTGTTGTCCTCGAATACGCATCCCCGTTTCGTGTCGCATGAGTCGTCGGTGCAGCTGTTGTCGTCATTACAGACGACGGGGGCTCCGGGCTGGCAGGCGCCGTCACTGCAAACATCATTCATGGTGCACTCGTTGCGATCATCGCATGACATCGAGTTGTTGCTGTACTGGCAACCAAGTGCCGGGTCGCACGAATCGTCGGTGCACATATTCTCGTCATCGCAATCGACCGGTTCGCCAACACAGGTGCCGTTGGTGCATGTGTCGTTTTCGGTGCAGGCGTTTTCATCGTCACATGCGATTGTATTGCTTTCGTTGACACAACCGATGGCTGGGTCACACGAGTCGGTCGTGCACGGATTGTTGTCGTCGCAATCGGCAGCAGTTCCGGACTGGCAGATGCCTCCGTCGCAGACATCGCCGATCGTGCAGGCATTCTGGTCATCGCACGCGTCCGCGTTGTCTGTGAAGATGCAGCCAAGAAGGGTGTCGCAGACATCATCGGTGCACACGTTGTTGTCGTTGCATGCGACCGGTTCGCCGACACAGGTGCCGTCGGTGCATGCGTCGTTCTCGGTGCACGCATTTTCATCGTCACATGCGATCGTATTGAATACGTTAACGCATCCGATAGCTGGATCACATGAGTCGGTCGTGCACGGATTGTTGTCGTTGCAATTGACCGGGGTTCCCGGCTGGCAGGCGCCGTCCGTGCACGTGTCATTGGTTGTGCACAGGTTCCCGTCGTCGCAGGGATCGTTGTTCGGTGTATTGCTGCAGCCGTCGACGAGATCGCAAACGTCGGTCGTGCAGATATTGTCGTCATCACAATCCGGACCAAACCCTCGGCACTCGCCGTTGATGCAGCGATCGTCGTCGGTGCAGGGGTTTCCATCGTCACACAGGCCGGTTGTGTCTTCATGTACGCAGCCCGATTGCGAATCGCAGAAATCATTCGTGCATTCGTTGCTGTCGTCACAGTTTCGTGGCGAACCGACACAGGTTCCGGCGGTGCAGGTGTCATCGATGGTGCACTCATCGTTGTCATCGCACGCGTCATCGTTGTCGATGTTGAGGCAGCCTTGCTGAGGGTCACAGGAATCGGTCGTACAGGGGTTCTGGTCATCGCAATCGATGGGCTCGCCGATGCACGTTCCCGTGGTGCAGGTGTCATTGATGGTGCAGGCGTTGTTGTCGTCACAATCGGTGTCGCTGTTTTCATTGATGCATCCTGAAGCCGGATCACAGCTGTCGATGGTGCAAGCGATGCCGTCGTCACAGTCTCGTGGCGAACCGACACAGGCCCCGGCGGTGCAGGTGTCATCGATGGTGCACTCATCGTTGTCATCGCACGCGTCAT
>JBMYUM010000326.1:0-2546 GCA_049605375.1 Phycisphaerae bacterium
GAAGCCAGTCGCGCCACTAACCTTAACAGCGCTTCAACCGCGCAAGCAGGTGCGTAAACCATGGCAAGGATATTGATCGCAGACGATGACGCCCATGTCATTCGCATCATGTCGTTGTGGCTGCAGCGGCATGGCCATCAGGTCTCCGAAGTTCGCAACGGCCAGAAAGCACTCGAGTTCCTTGATAAACATGAGGTCGACTTCATTATCTCTGACATCAACATGCCGGTGATGAATGGTCTTGAGCTACTTCAAGCTGTCCGCAAGGAAAAGGAACTCGTGATGCCATTTCTGCTGATCAGCTCACGATGCGATCAGAAGGAACTTCGCGAAGTCGTTACACCGCTGAACGCTCGGGTCTACCCCAAGCCCTTTGTGCCGTCCAAACTCGTGAGCGAAATAGACCAGATGCTGATGGCAGCCCAATCCTGATCGTGAGGAAAGAAGATATGACTGACCAACACGAATCGAACAGCACGGGAGTCGGGGCCGCTGAAACAGCTGGTCCGGCATTCAAGGCTCGTGACTTGCTGAACCGTCTGCAATGCGACCTGGTTGACAAAGCAGCGACCAGAACAGTCGCTTCCGACGATCAGGCCACACATAAAATCCAGGGCATTTCACAGGCTCTCGGCGACCTCTGCACCGAACACTCGGGCATGGTGGACGAGTTACTTGGTGTCTATGAACAACTGGGCGTCATCTTCGAGGTCACAAAGACGCTTCCGGGAGCAGACAGCGAAACCGAAGTACTTCGCGTCTTCGCAGACAATCTGCAGCAGTCGTTTCCATACTGCAAGATTTCCGTCCACCGGCCCTCACCCGATGGTTTCAAGTTGATTCATGGCGCAGACTTGAGCGACCTCGATTGCCTTGCCCAACAGATCAAGACATGCATGGATGAGCAAGGACCGGTTGTCACAAGTGTAGACAATGCCGAATTTGAAGAGCTTCTTACGGCACCGCTTCTCTCCGGCCCAGATTTCCTTGGTGTCATTTCTATGGCACGCCTTGAATCAAGCCAGGAGTTTCGCGCAAGTGACATGTCGCTCGTTCAATCGCTGGGCAATTTCTGCGGCGACCTCATTCGGAATCACCGACTGATGGCCGAGGTGCAGAGTCTGCTTTCCAGCCTCGTTCATTCGCTCGTTAATGCCATTGACCAGAAAGACGAGTACACAGCGGGCCATTCCACCCGGGTTGCTTATTACGCGGACCTGCTCGGCAAAGAGCTCGGCCTTTCGAACGATCACCAGCGTATGCTCAACTGGAGTGCCATGCTGCATGACGTGGGCAAAATCGGCATTCGAGATGCGGTGCTCAAGAAGCAAGGACCTCTCACGGATGAGGAATTCGATCACATGAAGGAACATCCGGTTCGCAGTTTTGACGTCGTCAAAGAGGTCCCCCAACTGAGCGGTGCGCTGGACGGCGTGCACTTTCACCACGAACGATTTGATGGAAACGGTTACCCCCGGGGACTGAAGGGCGAAGAGATTCCATTGCAGGCACGAATTATCCAAGTGGCAGACGTGTTTGACGCACTCACCTCCACCCGCGCCTATCGTGCGGCGTTTGACTGGCAACGTGCGCTTTCCATCATGGAAGAAGAAGCCGGCAAGACGCTGGATCCAAATCTCCAACAGACGTTCGACACCATGATCAGGCGCCGGTTGGAAGCCCTCGATCACGATTGGCAGAAAATGACGCAGATCGCAGGCAGTTTCATGGCCGGCTGGACACCTACGCAGAGTTTGAAAGAAAGCATCCAACATGTCGGCGCGACGGAGGTTGCCTCAAACGACGGAGATTGACCGCGATGACCAGCTCAGTCCTTCTACCGTGGATACCGTTTCTGGCCATGGCAGCGCTCGGCGGGCGCTACCTCAAGCGCAGGCAGTCGACATGGCTCGGGGTTGTTTGCGCAGCCGCATGGCTGGCCTTTATCCAGGCGTCGGAATTCAGTCCGGCCCTGCGCGACGTCTCATCCATTGTCTTCCTTCTGATCAGTAGCGCGACCATCATAGCCATCGGTTCATTCTTCAGCGTCGAAGCGCGTACTTCAGCCCATGATTCGCAAACCATGCATACCGACCACGGCGACGATGAAATGAAGGCGACCAACCCGCCTGGAACCACTCGTCCAGCGCAAACATCGGTCCATCACAAAGAACCCAGGAAACTGCTCCAGTTCCTGCGCAGATTCGATGACTGGATTGATGAACAGGCTGTCAAACGCCGGGCTGGCGAGACCGGTGATGAAACGTCGACATGGGGCGCGTTTGATGAATTCCTACGTCATTCACTGCACGATCTATGTGGTGCAACGCATATTCGACCACTCCGATGGCATAAAGAGGCCAAGCAACTCTTGCCGATCGGACTCGAGCCTTCGAACGGTCAGGCCGCACTTCGATCCGAGAATCGTGCAATGGCCATCAACAACACAGGAAACGCCGAGACCAATGGCGTGACCGGATTCGTTTTTACGACAGGAACGCCCTACTTCCGAGGAGACAAACTGGAAAGCCAATGGGCCGACGACG
>JBMYUM010000326.1:2556-5058 GCA_049605375.1 Phycisphaerae bacterium
GTACGGACTGGTGTTTCCCCATCCGACACGAATCACAGGTACTGGGAGTCATCGCTGTCGGACGAATTGACGCGAGTGCCATCCGAGAGCGCGAGTGGCTCGAAGTCACCGCTCAGGCTGTCAGCTTCTGCTGGACCATGGTCCGCGAAATGGGATTGCGACGATCGTCTGACGCAAGAGATCCTTCCACGGGGCTTCTTGTACGACAGCCGTTTCTACAAGCCGCGGAGCATACTCTTCTCGCTTGCAGGAAAGAGGACGAACCGGTCGCCGTTTGCGTCTTGTCGATCGAGGGCATTCGCAACCTCACCGACATGGGGCGTTGGGATACGGCAGAGCAACTGATGCACGAGGCGGCAACGCAGCTCCGCAAGAAGATCCGCTCCGATGACGAAATTGGCCGATTCGACGATTCCTGTTTTGCCATTCTGCTGCGAAGAGTGGACGAAAGCCTGGCAACACTGATTGTCTCGCAACTTGTCAATCGGGTTGAAGCTGCTTGTCAGGGCGTAGCCTCGACGGACACGAAGCTCAAGGTTCGATCTGGATTTGCCAACTCAAACGCACCGGAACACACGCTGCAGCATCTTCTGGTTGATGCGCTCCAGCAATGCCAGAAAGCACGAGAGAGCGAACGAAGCGTTACTTCCAATCGAAAAACGCGCGAGGTGGTGGCAAGCGGCAGTCGCGAATCATGAAGATTGAACAGCAGACAATTGGAACCGTCGAGATACTAGCCCCGTCCGCGCCGCTGGTTGATGAAGACGCGACGACGTTTTGCGAGCTTCTCGCGGAACGGAGCGCATCGCAGAGTCCGCGACTTGTCGTGGCCTTGAACGACGTTCCTTACATGGACAGCACCGCATTGGAAGGACTCTTGGATTGCGCAGACGGATTGTCACGTCGAGCCCTGGGGCTTCGACTTGTCGGTGTGAATCCAACCTGTCGTGAAGTGCTGGAGATCACAGGAATCGCCCGCCACTTCAGGTTCTTTGAGGACGTGCAGGACGCCGTCCGCAGCTTCATGTAGGCATCAAGTAAACGTTGTCCCCGGTTCGAGACGGTTTCGAACCTGCAACGCTCGGAAGAATCCGATGTCGAAACTCACGATCAAGAACACAGCCCGACTCGGTGATCAGCTCATTCGTGAGGGGTTGATCTCGGCAGAGCAGCTGACCGAAGCGCTGGCGCGACAGCAATCCACCGGCGACCGGTTGGGACGCGCGCTCATCGACATCGGCGCCATCTCATCCACGGCGTTGGTTCACGCGTTATCCGTTCGTTTGAACGTAACCGGCGCGGTGCTTCGGCACGGTTTGATCGATCCCAAAATCGCCAAGGCCATTCCCAAAGAAGAAGCCGTACGACTCCGAGTGTTGCCTCTCTTCAAGGTTCGCGACGAAATAACCGTCGCGATGGTCGATCCGAAATCACTACCGACGCAGGACCGCCTTCGAACACTGACCGGATGTCACATTCGTCCCATTCTCGTCCTCGAAGAGAATCTCGATGAGTTCCAACGCAAGTACTTGGCCGAAGAGGTCAACGTCGACGCGTTTCTCGCTTCGATGGAAGAGAGTGAGATACAGATCTCCGAAGTCGAGGCCGTCGATGAAGGACCTGTCACCGACCTCGACAAGATGGTCGAAGGAAGCCCGATCGTTAATCTCGTGAACCTTGCGATCCTGACCGCACTTCGCGCCGGGGCAAGCGACATTCACATCGAGCCTGACCGCGATGCGACGCACATTCGCCATCGCATCGATGGACAACTTCGGGAGATGATGAAGCCTCCCAAGGGTATGCACGCTGCTATTGTCTCGCGCGTCAAGGTGATTGGACGTATGGACATCGCAGAGAAGCGACTTCCACAGGAAGGCCGTGTTCACATCGTGGCCGATGGTCGAGAGATTGACCTGCGTGTATCCAGCATGCCGACCATCCTCGGCGAAAAAATCGTCTTGCGTATTCTCGACAAGTCCAACCTTGCATTTGAACTGGAAAAGCTGGGCGTGGTTGGCCAGGACCTGGAAGCCATGCAGATGATGATCCAGAGTCCATACGGTCTCATGCTGGTGACGGGGCCGACGGGAAGCGGGAAAACGACCACACTTTATTCGGCACTTGATCTGCTGCGAAACGAGTCAACGAACATCGTCACAATTGAAGATCCTGTCGAGTATCAGTTACCGCTGGTTAATCAGATCCAGGTCAACGAAGGGGTCGGGTTGAACTTTGTCCGGGCGCTGCGATCCATTCTGCGTCAGGACCCTGATGTCGTCATGGTCGGTGAGATTCGAGATGAGGAGACCGCTCGCGTTGCCATTCAGGCGGCACTCACCGGGCACCTCGTGATGTCTACACTCCACACCAACGACTGCCCCGGCGGCGTGATGCGTTTGATCGACATGGGAATCGAGCCCTTCCTTGTTGCCAGTTCAGTGCTGGGCTTTGTCGCACAGCGTCTGGCAAGAAAGATCTGCGAATCGTGCAAGACCTCCT
>JBMYUM010000327.1:0-5057 GCA_049605375.1 Phycisphaerae bacterium
TCCTCATCGTACAACTGCACGGTGCAGCTCTCCTCGAGGTAGAAGAGCGGCAAAACCGCAACGTCCTTGCCTTCCGAGTTCGGCGTTAACGCAACAATCTCAGACAACTCGCGTACGGCACGGACGAAAACAGCCTGAGCCGCCTGCAGACGATTCTGACTACGCGTCACGCGGCCAAGAAAACCTGGAGACGCATCATCCTGATCAGCATTGAGATTCAAACCACGATCCAGCGCATGAATACGCGACTCCCAAACGCCATCGTTCTCAGGTTGCATGACCGGACTGCCCGAGTGACCGAACACGACAATGGTGTCGATCCCGAGCGATCCGACGGCGAATTCGACGACGTCACGCATAACCGACCCAGGTAGCATTGCACCAGGGAACCGGAGCATGAGCGGACGCTGTGAATCCAATACCTCACGTGAAATGGCATTCATGGAATCGCATTCACCCGTGATCCACAGCACTTTCGGACGAAGAGCTGGATCGAACAGATCGAATTGCTTTTGCAGGGAGTCAATGACGATACTGGACCGATTGGTCGCGGTACTGATCATGATCGTGATCCTTTCGATGGTTATTTTTGGCTGTTATGAACCCGTCCGCGCCAGCCTGTGCCGTGATGGCACCGCGTCGCGGAAGAGCTGCTCACTTTTACTGACGGACATGGTGGACGGAACAAGAATCGTCATGCGGCATCCGCTTCTTGCGAGTCGATACGCTTTCTTGAAAGCGCGGCGCAGCTCAGGTTCCTCCGAAATCGGAGGTAGATCAGAACGAACGGCCTCCACCAGCTCAACACGCGTAGCAAGGATCCACTCCGTGACGTTCATCTGCTGGACCGACGTCACCGTAACCCAACTGGCGACATCAAGACCCTTGAGCAGTTCGACGACATGCGGCAAGCGAATGGAGTAATTCGGCAACAGAACGACCACACCCTGCTGATCCGGTGGCACATCGCCGAGATCCGACAGAAGCTCGCGACAATGTCCCAGATCCCGATACTGCACAAATCGCAGCAGACTCTGTTCGTCTGACGAGGTCGGCTCCAATGAACCCAATCGACCACCCGAAATTCCGTTGTTCAAAAACGACTGCATCTCCACCACTCCAATTCTGCTTCGCAAGGCCGGCCACGACGCATGATGCACCGTCGACAGCGGCCCGACGGGCCATCTAGGCCAGGTAAATCTCCTTCGGATCCAGGTAGGTTCGGACCGGGTCGAGCGGATCAACCGCACGGTAGGCTCGTGCGAAACGCACGCCGCCGTTACTGTTCGTTTTGCCAGTGGAATGACCAACTTCCGACTCTTGGCCGCCACCACCTCGCGAAGTGGGTTGCGGACTCTGTGCAGAAAGCAGTCGACCACGGATGACACCATCTTCCAGCTGTCGTTCGTAGTTCATGATTTTCACTCCCTGGGTACAAAAAAAGGCCGCAACGCCTTGAGGGGCGCAACGACCATATCCGCACGGCATCTTGTTCCGTGCGACGTAGGTAAACCATCATGATTGCGGTTGTACACCGCATGTCCAAAAAAAAGACCGGGGACCCGCTAGGAACGGATAACCGGTCTATCTTCGCACGCAACAACGTGCGGAGCATTATCGGATGACAGGAACGAGCGGGCTCATGGGGAAACCACGTCCGCACTCGCTTCTCTATTTAGTGTTATCGATCTCGAGCCAAACTGTCAAGCGTTTTCCTGGACATTTGGAGCGGACGCCAGAGTGAACACAATAATCCGTTCACCGGTCTTTGTGCTGATGTCTGTATGCAGACTAACGCACTCAACACCAAACACATCCAGAATGATCGCGTTCAAAAGCGGACGACCTCGCTCGATCAACTCCTGCCGAGTCTGCTTCACCAGGTAGCGGCCACGTTGCGGATCGTTCGCTTCTGCTAATTTCATTTCGGCCGGTGTGAGCACTTTCTTGAGTCGAACAAGCACCATGTCACCGATCAGATAGGTCCTGGTCTCGACCGGGCCACGCCCCATGAATTCCTTCTCAAAGCGAATAATGGCCTGGCTTAGCGATGCTTCCAACTCGGATTTCGCATTCATCAATGGGTCCTTTTTAACCAGCGTCGCACCAACCACGATCCCTCGCCATCGCAAGTTCGTGGTTCGGAGAATCCATTCTGTGGCGAAGAAGCAACAATGGCAACCAGCGGTTGCCTACCGGTAAAGATCGCCGCAACGCAGGAAGTCAACATCACGCGACCGATGACATTACCAGCCGGAATCGACCATGAAAAAACAGAACATTGCGCCGCGAAGAGCGCAAAAAACAAAATATCCGACGTAAAACCACGAAGTCGTAGGCTGACAGCGCCGCCGAATCAACAGATGATCGTACGAGGACGGATGGGTTGCGTTGGGTCGTCTTCACAGAACACCTCGGCAGACCTGCAACAGCCTCACGTCCTTGCATTGATGATTCAGGATAGCCAAAGGAGTCAACGCGCGCCATGAACACACTTACCCTGATCCTTCACATCCTCTGCGCGGTTGGTGCCGGGCTGATGGCCGGTGTCTTCTTTGCATTCTCGACATTTGTTATGCAGGCGCTGGCCAAGCTGGAAGCGACGCCCGGCATGGAAGCCATGCAATGGATCAACAAAACCGTACTCAATCCGTGGTTCCTGGGAACGTTTGCCGGTACCGCCGCACTGTGTGTCGCCTTGATCGTCATCGTTATCTGGCAAGGTATGCCAGCATACGCCCTCTATACGATCAGCGCCGCTCTGTTGTACGCCATCGGGACCTTCGGCGTGACGGCCGCTTGCAATGTACCGCTCAATGACGCACTTGATCGACTTGATGCCACCAACGACGAAGGTCGACACTTCTGGCAAGACTACCAGGAGAGGTGGCTGTTCTGGAATCATGTTCGAACCATAGCAGCCACGTTATCGCTTGTCGTATTTATGCTTGCCCTGAGAGCCTAGACGTTGTGGCGGGAAGCACGCTACCGATGCTGATCAATCAAAATCATGTTGCCGTCGGGATCGGTAAGGATGCAGCTCGCCGGACCTGATGTCGTCTCATCGGCTTCCTGAATCATGCTCACCCCCTTCGACTTCAACTCCTTTTGAATCTCCCTGACATCGGTAAAGTCATCGACGTTGTTCGCATTGTGATCCCAACCGGGATTGAACGTCATGATATTTTGATCGAACATGCCATGAAAAAGGCCGATCGTGGTTGTGCCGCTTCGCATGATGAGCCAATTCTCGCTTGCCTCTCCCATGACAACCTGAAATCCCAGTTTCTCGTAGAACTCGCGCGACACGGCTAGATCTTTAACGGTAAGACTGACTGAAAATGCTCCGAGTTCCATGATGACGCTCCTGTGTCGATGCATGCGATCTTTATCAATAAGCCAACGTTTCGGCATGGTAGCCAAATGGTCATGAGTTCGCAGCTGGCAGTTTGCATCAAAAAGAGAACTCCCGGGTCAAACTCCCGAGGGTTCTGTACGCAAACACGGCAGGCTCACCTTGGCCTGCTCGAATTGCTTGCCGGCACCCGACGAATACGATCGTCGTATCAATGCCAACGCAGGGAATGGGCGTGAAAAGGCAAGGACCTTTCGCCTGACCGATTATTTTTTGAAGGCACGAAAAAAGGGCAGCAAGTCGCTGCCCTTCAAGTCAAAGATGAGGAACACAGGAACGATCAGACGATACCGCCAAGAGATGCCGCCAAGCGATGCGATCAGTGAACCGATGATGGACAAGCACTCACGGCGCTGATGCCGAGAACTTGTTGGCGTTCCAGATGATGAAATCCTGGCCGTCCACAAGGCCATCGGCATTCGCGTCGCCGGAGCAGTAGGCCGGGTTGGTGGTAAACTTGCTGGCGTTCCAGATAATGAAGTCGAGCCCGTCCACAACACCGTCCAAGTTAAAATCACCGGAGAGATACGATGCCCCCAGATTGGAATCACCCGCCTCCGATTGCCACGAAGCCAGATCGGCCGTATTAACGACACCGTCACCATTCAGGTCAAACGTAGGGTCATTCGTCCCTGCGGAGATTTCAGCCGACAACAGATCAAGATCAGCACAATCGTTGGCACCGTCGCCATTGAAATCAGGCGTCACCGCCGATCCGCCAAACGTCAGCGTGCCGTGAGGATGAGACGCAAAGAACTGCCCCGTATGCCAATTCCAGATAGGCAGGAAATTACTTAGGTCAGTCGAAAGCACACCCAATTGAAAGAACCAGACATCACCGGCCATCGGTGCATTCGGGTGATTCAAACCGGTCGGTACCATCGTCCCGTTGTCATCAAGTTGCGCAAGAGCGTCGAAATCTCCCCACGGAATCAGCATCTCAATGAGCCCGCCACCGGCTCCGGCCTCCGTGGCAATCTGCGCCTGCCGCAGACCCGCCCACTCAGCCTGATTGCCGAACAGCGTATTCACATGTGCCTCAGTAAACACGCCGAAGCTCGATCCCGTCGTAATACTGTCTGTTGGGTTGACGCGGTTATCGATGCTGCAATCGTCTGCCGTTGAAGCAGTCTCGTCGACATTGCATGCGTTTGAACCAGAGAAGAGGTTCACGGCGACCTGATAGCCATCAACACCGTCAAACGGCATCGACTGGCCAAATCCAGCCGGAAAATTCAGCTCGCCATCAACGTTGGGATCAAAATAGAAATTCACGACATCGGCACCGAAGTCAATCTGCCCGCCGCTGATATTGGTCAGGAATGACGTCTGGTCATTTCTGTAAATGATGTAGAGCCCATTCTCGTTCCAGAGCATGCGGAATCGACTCGAATCCGTGTCAGACGGCGCAGTCACCTCACGCAACAAACGGAAGTCGTCACCGCCTCCGGCAGCCGCATTCCATTCACCAGCCCCCTCAACACCGTCAATGGTTGGCGCAGAGCCAACAGGAACGTAGTTCACGTCGTAGTTCCTGACCTCTGCAGGCAACCCGACCGTACCAGCCTCGGCACGCAACACGAACGCCAACGAAAGGACCAACACCACAGCCGGAATCGAACGATTGCTTTGCAGAATCATG
>JBMYUM010000328.1:0-5050 GCA_049605375.1 Phycisphaerae bacterium
TTTCGCGTCGTCCTGCGACCGGCAGCCTCGTTCCTGAAAACCGATGGCTGGCAGAGTAAGGTCACGTCAGAACGTTGGTTCGGCGGTGACGAACGACTGAAGGGAATCGATGGATGGGCATTGCCAATGGACACGGCAAGCGTAAACGAGATGGCCGCGATCCGAAGACTAATGCACGAGAATTGTCCTGATGCCGCCCTGCTTGCCTGTCAAGGAAACACAAACACGTTACCGTCAGCCCCCTCGCATTCAGGTACGGCCATGTCCGATGACTCGTCACAAGACGAAGAGTGCTCCCGGACATGGAAGACCATTCACAAGCTGAGCTTCGTTGATGGCGTCGTCTTACCCGATGCGTTTCGATCACTCGCGCTCGCAACCAACCAATGCCTGGGCGATTCTGTTCTCCCGTGCTCGAACAAGGACCTCGCAACCGAAACGAGCAGGCAAGTTCCCAAGAACGCGATAGTCCCCCTGATAGCGGGTCCGACGATGGCCAACGGTCACGCCTCAAGCTCACGAAGCGCGGACGATGCACGTTTGCGTATCGCGGAACAACTCCTGACCGCTGGAAACACCATCTGCGTGGCGGGCAGTGAACTGGGTCTACCAGTCATTCCCAATACCATTCAACCGCGCCCGATGGACGTCAGCAATCCACGCATGCTGGAATTCAGTGAGCTCTTTCGAGTCTTGCTGGAACGTCGACGAGAACACTCATCTTTCAGATTCGGGGTTCTCGAAACCAGGAACTGCAGAAAGAAAAACGATGATCTCTTGATCTTTTCCCGTCGCCACGAGGACGAAGAAGCGACCGTCTACATCAACTACAGCGATGAGGGGCATCGTGTGACACTCAAGGCTCACGAACCGCACCAGCTGGCGGCCTTGCTCACCCCCCAGCTCAAGTTCATCCCGAATCGGATACGACCGTTCTTCGTCGGCGGAAGTCGGCAACGTGCGAATGCTCTGGGCGAAATCACCTTTCCGGTCGCACCACGTTCGGTGAGAATCGCCATTCTTGGCTTTGACACACCGTAACCAACCCCACGAGCGGAGCCTCAACCTTGCGAACTCGCCAACGAATGACTCGGCCACTGCTATGCATCGCCAGTGTGATCTTCTCATCCACCGCGATCGCCGAGGATGCGATCAGCACGGACGAGATCCAGCTCGCGATTGATCGAGCCGTGAGCTTTCTTGAGACGATCCAGCGACCGGAGGGACGATGGCTTTCCGTCCGCGCAGAAATGACGCACCCTAACGCGGCCTCAGCACTCGGTGCCTACACCCTGCATCAGGCCGGCAAACCCGCAAGCTACTGGCGGATCGCACGCGTCGCGCGAGCGTTCAAGGACCGCTCGAAGACGACGACCGCCTTCGCTCGTGCCATTACACTGTCGCTGTTTCTATCGCTCGCCCCAAAGGAATACTCCAAGGAAATCAAGAACGACATCAAATACCTCGTCTGGCAACAGGCCACTACAGGCGGCTGGGGTGAACCCTGGCTGACACCCGAAGAAGAGATGGAAGGCGGCGAGGCGGCGAAGGAAAAAGCCCGACGCAAAGGCAATGTGCCGCGTTTTGTCGAACCCGTTGGGTCCTTCATGGCGATCCGGGCCATGCGTGAAGCCATCCGTCACGGTGAGCCGGTCAACTTCAAAGTCTGGAACCGTGAACAGGCCATCGGAACCGAACGTGCCAACGAAGATGGTGGTTGGCCATACATCATCCTGGAAGATTCAGAAGTCGAACAGCCATCGGACGCGGTGGCTACGGCCGCGCGCCTGGCAACCCTCTATTACCTCTACGACGTTCGCTACCTCGATGCTCCTCTTCGGTTCAACGGACGGTTTATGGCCAAGTGCGGCAAACCATCACCGAAGACGAAAGAACTTCTAAAGGCCATCGACGACGGATGGCGCTGGATCGAAAAACACTTTGACCCCGTCACCATGGAAACACATCGACCGCAAATGTCGCTCTACCCCGAGCTTGATTCGCACCAGTTCTACATGTTCGCCCTCACGGAAGCAGCTCTCGCAGCTGGTAGAACACACATCGCTGGACAACCCTGGCCGGAGTCGATCGCAAACTCACTCATTCGGCGGCAGGAACCGGACGGCTCATGGCGAACGGTCGATGCCACCTGCTTCGGCATCCTCGCACTCCTGAATTGCAAACGACCGGTGATGATGAGTCGGATTGAGGCGGAACCGGAACGCTATTGGCACCGAACGCCGCGCGATGCCATGAACCTGTCACAGAGAGTGTCGCAGATCACCGGCGAGCCGTACGGCTGGCAGCGGGTGGACGTCGCCCAAAATGCTGACGAACTCTTTCGTGCTCCGATCGCATACCTCACCGGTCACGCCATGCCGACGTTGCGCAAAGAAGATTGGAAGTCCCTGAAGGAATATGTGGACCGCGGCGGGACACTGCTTGGCGTGCCCTGCTGCTCGTCGGTTGAATTCAGCGACGGATTCAAGGAGACCATCAAGCAGCAGTTCCCGCGGTTCTCCGAAGAACCGATTGACCGTTCGCATGAGATGTTTCTGCTGAATTCGCCACCAACCGAGATTCCCAACCTCATCGGATGGGGTGACGCCCTACGGACCTCGGTCTTTCTGCTAGACGTGCCGGCGGGATGCGCGTGGCAACAGAACATGTTTGACGGCCGCGACTTGGGTCCGTGGTCCGAGACGTTCGATGCACTCCACGCGTACACCACCTACGGTCGTGCAAATGAAAAACGGCTGCCAGGGTTTATCGCTTCCCCGAAGACGCTTCAACCTGATTGTGACACAGGCGGGGCATTATCGATCATGCGTTTACGACATGACGGAGATTGGTGGATCAAACCGGCTGCGCTACCGCGACTGGCGGAAGAAATGAGCCCCAAACTCTGCCTGGAACACAAGGGAGCGTGCAAGGGGAAAGATCTCCGGCGTCACAAACCGGATGTCGCCTGGCTCACGGGTACGACGTTCTCACCACTGACCGCGGCTGCGCTCGCCGAGTTCCGAGCATACCTGAGATCGGGTGGTACGCTCCTGGCCTCCCCCGCCGGTGGACCGGACGGCTTCGATCAGCCATTCCGTACGTTTGTCACATCACTGTTTGGCGAGTCGGCCTGGACCCGCGTTCCAGCCGAAGACCCTCTTCTCACAGGCAGCTTCTCGGAATCCCGCGGAACTCCGATCGAGCCGCTGGCATTTCGCCCGCGTGTGGGAAATGACACCGGCATTGCTGATACGGATGTCGAAGTATGGGGAATCAAACAGGGCGATCGATGGATCGTGTTGTATGTTCCATTTGATCTCACAGGGGTGATCGTCGATGACGCTTGTCCATCCTGCATCGGATATACCCGTGACGGGAGCCTGGCGATTCTCAGAAATATCCTCGGATACATCGCAGAATCAAACTAGCCCACGTTTTCGTCAGTCCGCTCCAATCCCCGAGAGCGTGCGAAGCCGGTCATCGCTGGAGAATCCGACGCGGTCGAGATGATCGTTTTGGCTCCATCCTCAACTTTGGTTATAGTGTGCCCCCGCGGATTGGATTCGTACGAAGATCGACTGACCGAGGTAACAGCATGAGCAATGCATCCCCGCCGTTGCGTTCCCATTTGGACGTCGGACAAGCCAGTACAACCGCCAGCCTGAGCATGTCATGGATCGTCGGACCACGCACCGATCTGCTCTGCTTCATCGGCGCGGCGGTTCTCGGATACGGCATGTTCTTCCTGCACGCGGGCCTCGCTCTTGATATGATCTTCGTGTGGCTTGTCTGGTACATGTTCCTCGACGCGCCGCATTTCTTCGGCACCTACTCCCGCACCTATTTCGACAAGCAGGAGATGAAAACACGACGGACGTTGCTTCTGGGCAGCCTGGCACTGCCACTCGTCGGGCCAACCATCCTGCTCTCGTCCTACTTGCTATTCGCCGCCGGCATGAGTTGGTACAAGGTGCCGTTCCTATTCTTCACCGCTTTTGTCAGCCTCTGGGCCTATTGGCATGTCGTTCGTCAGCACTACGGCATCATGGGGCTTTACAATCGCAAGAACGAAACCGATCAATCGCTGTTTGACCGCCGCCTCGACCAAATTGTCCTTTATGTCGGCCTGCTTGCTCCGCTTGCGGCGTTTTCGCTGCGAAATGAGGAAGCGCGAACGGTCTTTGGTTTATCGACGCGCACCGCGGAAGGTGTGTTGACATCGCCGTATGTCGCGACAGGTTGGCCGGCAATCGTCGTCAATCTCTCGTTCGGACTTGCGGTTGGCGCGCTCGCCTTGGGTGTTGGCCGACAGCTCTATCGCTATCTGACGGGTTCGGTCGTCAATGTTCCGAAGCTCTTGTTCTTTGTTGCACTGATTCCGTTGCACATCACGGTTTGCTTTCACCCGGCCGCTTCCACGTTGGCGCTGCTCGGCTTCTCCGCTTGTGTGACCATCTTCCATGACGTGCAGTACCACGCGATCGTTTGGTATTACCAGAAGAATCGCCTCGCCCGCGCAGGCGATGACGCGAAGGAACAGTTAGGATGGGCCGCGCGATTCGGCGCGAGCTTCCCAACGTACATGGTGTTCGCCATCGGCATGGGTCTGTTTCTGGGCCTGGCCGGATGCATGCTCGACATCACGCCCGGTTGCATTCCCGTGTTTGCCAGTCGCGATGTGGCCGTGTTCGGAAAGGTCGGCTTGAATGAACTGATGTTCAGTTTCGTGCTGGGTGTCCTGATGCACCACTATTTTGTGGATCAGTTCATCTGGCGACCGAGCAAGGACAAAGGCATGCGGGAAGACCTCAAGCTTCAGAAGCCAGTGTCGTAGGGAAGTTCAATCGTTGGGTGATCAGCCAGGCAGTCGATGGCCCTGATCGGGTTGATGGGCTCCTGATGGGGAGTCATGCTTCTGATCGAGTTGAAGAGCGTCGGACGGATTGATGTGAATTTGACGGGGTCATGTTAGATCGGGTCATGTTAGATCGGGTCACGTTAGATCGGGTCACGTTAGACGGGGTCACGTTAGACGGGGTGCCATGCT
>JBMYUM010000329.1:0-5039 GCA_049605375.1 Phycisphaerae bacterium
GCAGTTTGGCCATCGCAGCACCGTCCGAATTTCCTCTGCGGCCTGCTCATTCTTGACGAAGTGATGGCAATTGGACGAACGAAGGACCTCCTGAAACTCTGGTCGGAGCCCCTGTCGATCGTTAGCCCACTGAGGATGGTCGGTCCACCAGAGCAAATGCGGGATGCCCAATTGCTCGAACAACGACATCGGTCGCCCGTTGGCTTCCCGCGCCAAAGGCCACTCAAAAACGCCGTTAATGCCGGACCCGATCACGGCACGGACGTTCAAGGCCGACAGCCGCCGCGCCAGAGGTGACGAATCGAGCACTTTCCCCTGTGCCGTTGCGGCCCAGATTTCACCCAGCTCGATCGTGACCGGCTCAATACCCAGCGTCGTCAACGCCTCCACCATGTCCGCCAGATAATGCCGGGTGAACTTACCGGGATTCTGAAGGATCAGAACGCGATCAGGCTCGACCGTCTTCGGTGACGCCGTTACCCCTTTGGAAACCGCGGCTTCCGCCAGCGCCTGGTCATCAGCTGCTTGATCCGAAGACGCTGCCTGATCCGAAGACATAGCGGCGGGCTTGGGCGGTCCCGGCACAATGGAAGCCAGCGCCCGCGAAATGTCCTTCTGCACCTCGGCATACGGCACGTCATCATCGGTATGCGTGCTCACGGACGGAACGTCTTCCCGCGTCGCCATGACGGCACCCGCATCAATCGCGTGAACACGATGAACGACTGTACGAATCAACCGGTCCAGACGTTGATCCCGGAGACCATCCCGGACAATGCGTTCCTTGCCGGCAGCGGCAATGCGCGTTCGTTCTTCCGTGGACTGAAGGTAATGACCGATCTTGTCCAAGAGATCAGTCTCGTCGACAAAAATGTCGCATTCGGTTCCGACATCAAAGAGATCAGCGACATCCGTCGTTTGATAAGCAAGCACGAACCCACCCGAGGCGGCGATTTCAAAGGCACGCGCATCGAGCATCGATTCCGAATTGGCGCTGCCAAGTACAACGTTCACCGCCGAATCCCGATAGAATCGCGACAATGTCGAAGCATCGGTCGGCACGGCTGACGCCGTCATGCCGTAATGCTCGTGCCAGCCGTCACCCAGCAATGTCAACTCGTCGCGGAGCTTAGCCTTCAGGAATATGGCAAAGCGGTCACGCGCCCGCAGCGACAACTCGCCGACGTAACGCTGCTTGCAACGCGTGTAGTCTTCAAACAATGCCGCAAGCGTTTCTGGGGAATCCGATGTTTGCGGTGCGTCCGCACAGTCGTAAACACTGTGGTAAATATCATAGAACGGTGGCGCGCCGGGAAATCCGCCCACGGCCGACGCCACCATGCCAATCCACGCCTCCCGGTTGTTTCGAGCCGGCATGCCACAGACTTCCTGGAGTCCGGCCTGATGATGGCACACCACGGCGGCCGGCGCTATTGAAGGCGAAGTCGTTTCCGCCTTCATGGCCTGCATCTCACGCTGAAGGTGCGTCGCCTCGTCCAATGGGAAATCCACAACCGTATCGTGAAGGACGGCCGGCGTACCGAACGCCCGCAGTTCCTCACACACGGCCCTGTCTCGAAAAGCCTTGAACCAGGTCTTGCTTTGCAGTGTCTGCCATACAATGGTCCACGGCAGCCCCTTGCCGAGCGTCACCACGGGACCCGTGCCGAGCGTCAGCAAAGGGATTTGCAGTGACTCATGCAGCAGCTTCAGCTCGGACATGCCGCCGGGACCTCGCACGAAGCCAAGTCCGGCCCCATTCTCATCAACAAGAATGTCTGGTTTCACGTCTCGCAGTGAATCCACCAAGCGTTCACCAAAGGCGATCCGCTGGTGTAAGTCAGCCTGACCGGATACGTCCAACGGCGATTCAACGCGCGTGACCTCATGTCCACAGTTCCGAAGCGATGCTTCAAGATGCGTACAACCAACAACGACTATGTGCATACCGCGTGCCCTCTCGAATCCGTACCGCTGAACGCTACGCCCTGAGGCGTACACAGAACCCACGTCACCACCTTGCCGGTCGACCCGGTGGTTTCCCCGTGGGCTAGCTCCATTTATCGTCAAATCCTGGTCCGAAAGGTGAATATGCCAGTTATGCCCCATCCAAGTTGCCCGATATCCACTCTCTGCATAAACTTCTCGCCATGAACGAGAAGTACACGCCAATCAGCCAGTTGTCAGAGCATGTGGATCAGACCGTGACCCTTGCCGGATGGGCCTACAAATCCCGTTCCAGCGGGAAAGTGGCTTTCATCGTTGTCCGCGATGGAAGTGGTCTGTGCCAGTGCGTGCTCGAAAAGAATGAGTCGACGGAGAGCTTCTTCGGCGAGGCCAAGAAGCTTGGCCAGGAATCCGCTATTTGCGTCACCGGCGTCGTCAAGGCCGACGATCGCGCAGTCGGTGGGTGCGAACTTCAGGTCACTCATGTCGAGATTGTAGACGCCGCACAAGATTACCCGATCACGCCCAAACCGCACGGAATTGAGTTCCTGATGGCGCGACGCCACCTCTGGTTCCGTTCTCAAAGGCAGTGGCAGATTCTTCGAATTCGCGCGACCATCATCGATCAGATTCGGAAGTTCTATAACGACCAGGGATTTGTCCTGATCGACACACCGATTTTCGCACCGGCAGCCGGCGAAGGCGCGCAGACCCTGTTCCAGGTCGACTACTTCGGTGAACCCGTCTATCTCGCGCAGACGGGCCAGCTCTACGTCGAAGCCGCCTGCATGGCACATGGCAAGGTCTATTGCTTCGGCCCCACTTTTCGTGCCGAAAAGAGTAAGACACGACGACACCTCACCGAATTCTGGATGGTCGAGCCGGAAATCGCCTACGCCGACCTCGATGACGTCATCGGAGTTGCCGAGGACTTTGTCCACAGCATTGTTCAGCGGGTCCTGAAAGACCACCGCGAAGACCTTGTCGAACTCGGACGCGACCTCAACGAACTGGAGCAGATTCAAAAACCGTTCGTTCGCCTGACCTACACCGAAGCGACGGAGCTTCTGCACAGTGACAAGGCACGGCAGTTGCTGGAAAGAGACCTGGAAGAGAAGACCACGCAGATCGGTGAACTGGAAACAAAAATCGGTGAACTGGAGGAAGTGGCCAAAGGCGGCGGCAAACAGTGGCAGAAGGACAAGGCTGCTGCAGAAGTCATCGAAAGTCGTGAACTGCTTTCCGAGCTCCAGGAGCAAGTCAAGAACATCCCCCACCACATGAAGCTCGCTGCCGAATTCGCTTGGGGCAAAGACCTGGGCGGCTCCGACGAAACCATTATCTCAAGACTTCATGATCGACCGGTTTTCGTCACCCACTATCCGCGCGATGTCAAAGCGTTCTACATGCGACAGGACCGCAGCGATGAACGCATCGTCGAGAACTTCGACCTTCTGGCACCGGAAGGATTTGGTGAGATCATCGGTGGAAGCGCTCGCGAAGAAGACATCGATCGACTGCTGAAGCGCATCGATGAAGAAAAACTGCCGAAAGACGAGTATGAGTGGTACATCGATTTGCGACGCTTTGGCAGCGTACCGCACGGTGGATTCGGGCTCGGCGTCGAAAGAACCGTAGCCTGGATCTGTGGCCTGAAGCACATTCGCGAGACCATCCCCTATCCGCGCATGATGGGCAAATTCTATCCATAGAGCATCGATCGGCGCATCTATTCGATACACTCGCGAGCTCCGAGAGTGGTGCGGCCACGTGTTTGCCGATGAATGGCAAAGACGCGACTGACTCGCAGTATGCCGCCATACGTGCGGCATACCATACCACAGGAGGAGACTCACGAATGAACGCGACAACCGCCAATCAACTGCTCCGCTGGACCATGGTCGCTGGCCTGGTGTTCACCAGTTCCGGATGCACAAACACGCCGATGGCCGATGACAGCACCGGCAACCAGGACCCGCCGACCATTCCGCCACGATCGACTTTCGTCATCGACTTCGGCGAATTTGCCAATGCCGAATCAACCGATCAATCCAACTCTTCCGAAAACGGGAAAGGAACCCAAAACGCGCAGAGCATTCCGGGTTCAAACTGGTTCTTCGCAGCCGGAAGTGTGCTCGTTTGGAATACCATCCTGACGGTCACACTGGCCGTCCCCGTGGCCGCATTCGGCGAGTCATTCAATCATGACCCGGAATTTCAGGGTAACGGCACGTGGACCTGGACCTACGACGTCGATGTGATCGGCGTCACCTACACAGCGGTCCTGACAGGCACATTGACCGAAGACGGTGTTGACTGGGGTATGGTGATTTCCCAGGAGAACGGTTTCCAGAACGTTGAATGGTTTGTCGGTCAATCGACATTTGACGGAACGGAAGGTCGCTGGACACTCAACCGTGACCCCGACAATCTCACCCCCTTCATACAGATCGAATGGACGCGCGAACAGACACCCGGGTTCAGCGACATCCGCATCACGAACATCGCCGAGGGTACCGAAGACAGCGGCAGCTTTGTTTACGCGACCAACACGGACGGCGCCGAGCGCAACATCACGTACACCATCTTTAATGTACGGGAGGCACGAACGACGGTCATCGAATGGAATCAGGTGAATCGTGATGGTCGCGCACAAGACGAAACGCGATTCGAGAGCGAAGAATTCCAGTGCTGGGACAGCGAGCTGCAGAATGTCGAATGCACTGATGACACCAGCACCGGAGATGACGGCACCACAGCCACGGAAGCTGACGCCGTCACCGAAATGGAATGACAAGGGGTCGTCATTTCGTTCCGCGCTTCCTGAAAAAACAAGGCGGATGACATACGCCTACGCGTGTCATCCGCCGTTCTTGATTATTCTGTTCAGATGAAGATTACTCAGTGGATGTCAGTGCCAGCACATCGGCCTTTGTGGAATCGTAATCCAAATCGAGTGCGATCAGTGCCTTTTGCGCGACGCTGCCTTTTTCCTTGATCAGCGCGAGCAGAATATGCTCGGTGCAGACTTGTCGTGACTCCAGCTGTTGGCACTGCTCAATCGCCGTTGCCATCACATTTTTGAAGTGAGG
>JBMYUM010000330.1:0-5027 GCA_049605375.1 Phycisphaerae bacterium
CGGGTGCGGAGAAACGAGGATTCGCTCGGACTTAAAAAAAATGAGCTGAACCAACGCTGGTCCAGCTCATCATGTTCTTCAGGTTTTGCGGGAACTTACTCTTTCGAGAGTTTGGGGGATTCCCGGGTCGTCGCGTGCATTGACCCGTCCCGAATTCTGTTTTCCCTTACGCCTGCTGACGCTTGCGGCGAAGCAGTGCAATACCGCCAACACCGAGGAGCGACAGGGTCATCGGCTCCGGTACAGCGGAGATCTCAAATTCAGTGAACGAACCGGTGTTGCCTTCTGCGTCGTCAAGAACAACGAGAAGCCAGGCATCCGTTCCGGTGTTGTCAAAGATGCTGAATGAATCGTTGATCGGCAGGTACTCGCCCGACTCAAGCAGGACGTCGTCCGGAAGGGTCGCCGCTGCATTGTCGTTGAAGAGTAGATCCAAACCGGTGACGGAGAAGCCGTTGCCGTTGTCGTCCATCAATTCAACCGACGCCCCAAACGGATCGACCAGGAAGATGTTGAGGTCGTCAGGGCGCTCATGCGAGAGGCCACGGACTTCAACTTGAACGTCGAGGCCAGCGAGCGATTGCTGCTCTTCATCAAACATAAGTGGGAAGAACGTAATGTCGTTGTCGCCGATGTCGCCCCCAGGAGCAGTCTGCGAGAAAACACTGCCGGCGAAGGCAGGCGCAGCTCCAATGACAAACATCAATGAACAGAGTGAAAGCTTTGCACGCATTCTTCAAACCCTCCGAGGCTTGCTTACGCTACCCGTCGATCTGCCGACAAATAGCGGTTTTTCCTCTTATTCCCCTCAATCCTGATGAGCATGTTTCGCGATGGAAACCAACGCGGACCCCAACTCACCATGTTAAAATCTGCATAAGGGTATAGCTTCTCCCAATCCCTTACACTGACTCGTCGCCAAGTATAGACCTGCCAGAAAGCAAGTTCAACCCTACGACTTGAGCAAAACTGGGAAAAACTTCCCAGATGCCCTAAACGACCATCAAGACCCAACTTATGGGCAACGTCCTATTATCGGACAAGAGGCCGCTCAATCATATCGATACATTCAAAACCGTATAGCCATATCTGCAGCAGCCCACGACCAACAGGGCGGACCGCATGCAGTCGCAACGTCATCAGCCCCCATAGGAAGCTCAATGGGTCGCAAGACCCCGTTCATACGTCCAAAAAACGCACCTCACGAGGCCGAAAATCACGCTGCAACGGCGATAGAGCCAAGCTCTGCCCATCTGGCACCTGTTACGAAACAGGGCAAAATAAGGAGGAAATACACCCGCAAACTGGCAAGGTACCCCAATCCCGTGCAGTCAAGATGATCACTTTAGCCCGGATTAACCCTCCGCGTCAAGTCCGGCCTTCTCTCGATCTACTCGAAATTCCGGCATTCCGGTAAAAGGGGATGCCTCGCCCTTGCCGGACCGCCGACCGAGAACTGGCCCTGACGCTCCCTCGAGGCCCCTCTGGCTTTCTTGATATGGCCTGATTGCGTTGCTAGAGTAGAGAAATCTCGGGTGTACGGGTCGTGGCAATATAGATATGAAATTTGTGAGTCGTGGTTGCTGTTTCGTCAGCAGAGGCGTTTTCTTCTGAAGGCGTGGCTGCCGTCTGAAAAGGCTCAGCGAATCAGTGCCGTCAAAAGGCAGTACCCTTGAAACAAGGGGCTGACAATTGATGGTCTTGGGATAGCGACGCGGGTAAGGGCATTCGTTGGCCTTACTGTTGTCTCTGTTCGCAGGCTACCACTTGTTGATTTCATTGACCATTGACGACGATCGCAGCAACAATCCAGGACGGAAGATTGGTTCAACGTAGTTGTTGGTCTTCCTGAGGATGTTGCTGCTTCCAAGAATCGTGGATTCCATTGCGAAAACCGTAAGGCATCATCAGGCCTTCGGTTGTACAGGGGAACCGTGATGACTCCGGGATGCAGTTGAGGAGATGGAGGGCTTTCGCCCGCGGCCCAATAAAGTAGCAGGGCCGTTCGACTCGCTTTCCAGCGGGAGACGTTCTCCTCAGCTGACAGACTTGTCTGGACGCAGCATTGCCAGGGCAGCCTCGCCAGGTGCTCATGTCGTGGCAAGCGGAAAATCCAGTGGCGACAGCTGGTAGGGGGAGTATCAGCCATTATGAATTGTCTCAAAGTGCGTGACGTTGCCGGGCTTTGTGCCTGCATCATTCGCTCGCGTTCGTCATCATCGGTCTTGATGGCCATGGTGGTAGGGGTGGGGACGTTTGGATGGGGTTCGAATGCCGAGGCCGGTACCGGTGCTGGTGCCGATGTCATCGTTTCGGACATCAACGGCGTTTTGAATTACGGGACGCTGAATGTGTGCACGGGTGGTGGTCCATCGTGCGCCACCGACGCGGACTGCAATGCCTGCAGTGTGTCCGGCGGTCCGTGTGATGTCGACGGCGACTGCCCGCAAGGTGAGTCCTGTGTGATCAGTGGGGAAACCTGCAGCCGTGAGGTGACCGCGTTTTCCATTGGTACGTGGTCCTGCAACATTGGCGACATTCCACTTCTCTGGTGTGACCTGAGCCACAACCCTGCCAACTGCAACATCAACGAACACCCGGCCATTGTCGGCAACATGTACCGCCTGAAAGACAATCGTATTGAGCAGCTTGGTATGAGCTGGGTCAAGCACGGTTTCGCCGGTGTAGATACAGGTGGTTGTTCGGGATTGACATGCATCCCGACGGGAACAGACGATCTCTTGGGGGTTGGTTGCCGTGACCTCTATTCGGCTGATCTGAACGCCAATCAGCCTGCCTTGGGCCCGCGCTCGGAAATCAACGCATCCAATGGGATCTTTCCGTATCCTTTCAGTCTCGGCTGGCAGACATCGGGGGATGAACTGTACAAGCGCGTCCAGGTAGACACCGTCGATGTGATGCCTGAGCTGAACGAGAACGCATTGTATTTTGTCGAAGGGCAGTACATTACTCCGGACGATTCCGCTGCGGGTAACGGTGACAACAATGTGTCATACCGTCGTGTCGAGGTGACCGGTCCCAACGAAAACAATCGCTACTTGGCATTCATCCAGGATGATACGGTGACCCTTCCGGCGATTCGTGCCTGGAAGTTCAACAATCCGGACGTTGTCGAGGCCGACATCGATGTCCCGAATGATGGGCTCATGATCCTGGCTGCCGGCGCGACGGATCTCGGTGATGGTTTTTATCAGTATGAGTACGCCCTCTATAACATGAACTCGGATCGCTCCGCCGGTTCTCTGTTCGTGCCGCTTCCATTGGGTGCCATCGTTCGAGAGGTCGGTTTTCACGACGTTGATTATCACTCCGGCGAACCGTACGACGGTACGGACTGGGCGCATACCATCACGAACGCGGGCATCACGTTTGAGACATCAACGTTTGATGTCGATCCCCTGGCGAACGCGGTGCGTTGGGGAACGCTCTACAATTTCCGTTTTGAAAGCAATGTTGAGCCCGACAGTGAAGGCAGCGTGACGGTCGGTCTGTTCAAGCCAGGCTTCCCGAACGACATGACGGTGACGGCGCTTTCGCCGTTGCTCGACGTGGTTGACTGCAACAACAACGGATTGTCAGACGCCGACGATCTGCTGGCGGGGACCAGTTTGGACTGCGACGAAAACGCGGTGCCGGACGAGTGTCAGGCAGACTGTAACGAAAACGATGTCGCCGATACCTGCGACCTGGCGGATGGTACGAGTCAGGATTGCAACAGCAACGAGAATCCTGATGAGTGTGATATTGACTGCAACGAAAACAGCATCCCCGATAACTGTGAAGCGTTTGCAGACTGTAACGCGAACAACATACCGGACGAGTGTGAACCGGACTGCAACCTGAACGGTATTCCTGATGAATGTGAAGCCGATCCTGATACGGACCAGGATGGCATACCGGACTGTGAAGATGCGTGTCGACTGTCGAGTCCTCCACAGGCTTGTGCCTGTCCGCTGGAAGCATGTTGCGACGTGCCGCCATTCCCGCCTTGTTCACTGGTGGTGGATTGGGAATTCTGTCTGGAAATCGGGGGCACGCCGGAGTGCATTCCGTCCGATCTCTGCCGTGACGGTTGCCTTATCGGAGATTGGAACGAGGACGTCGAAATCAACCTGGCCGATGTATCGGGCCTTCTGGCATGTTTCTCGGGTGAAAATCAGGGCGGCGAGCCGCTTTCGGAAGAATGTCTTCGATTCTTCGACTATGATGAGGACATGGATGTGGACCTGGATGACTACCTGTCATGGCAGGCCTCATTCATTGCTGACTAGTTTGCCTGCCGGCTTGCTCTTTGGGGCGTGTCATGGCAATGAGTCGGCGTTGATATGAATCAAGCAGCTTCGGCATTCATGCCCGCCTTGAGGGGGGCTGGGTGGGAGCCGACGTTGAGCGATATTCCTGCGGCAAACGCAGGTATGCGTGTTTGAGGGAAAGAAGCTACCGTTGCCTGTCGAATGGCGACGGTTTATGAAGGGTTTCGGGGTGATCAGACTACTCTCGATTGCTACCTTGATTTCGTGCTGGTGTTTGCCTGCGCTCGTTGAGGCGGGTCCGCGCACGCTGAGCGAAATGAGCCGGGAGCGAAAAGAACGTGGAACCCGCGTATCCGGCGGTTCGTGCATCGTGGATGCCGACTGTTCAGATGGCAACGGTTGCACGCTCGACATCTGCTTCGATTCCAGCTGTATCAACAAACCCCTCCGTGACTGCACGCCGGAATGTTCCGCCGATCTGGATTGCTTTGATATGGATCCCTGTACGGTTGATACCTGCGAGGATCTTCTCTGTGTGCACGAGCCGCGCGAGGTCTGTTGCGAATCTGACGATGCTTGCGACGATGGGAACGGTTGCACGACCGATAGCTGTGTCGACGGTCAGTGCCAGCACGATGCCATTCCGGATTGTACACCCTGCGGGTTCTCTCCTACCTGTTCACCGATTGAGGTCGTTTTTGTTTTCGACACATCGGGGTCGCTCGTCGATGAGGGCGACGCGATTTGCAACAA
>JBMYUM010000331.1:0-5027 GCA_049605375.1 Phycisphaerae bacterium
ACGACAATCAACATACGACTGACGAGGTGCGTATCAAACTTCTCGTCATGGTTGCCATCGCAGACGGTCATTGGGATCGGCGTGAGGTAGCCCTTGTCGAGCGGATGGCGGCACGTAGCGGCATGTCGGTTGCTGAAGTTGAGGCGCTTCGGGATGATCCGACGTTCACGATGAAAGAGCTTTCTCAGGCGATCCCACAAGACAATGCCGGTCGAATTGCATTCTTTGCGGACTTAGTTCGGGTTGCCTGTGCCGATCGCGACGTCCACGAGCGTGAGTTGGCGTTGCTCGTTCGTGTCGGCACGGCGTTGGGCTTCCAGGCTGACGAGGTTGAAACCATCGTTGAGGACGCCTGTTGAGCGCCCTTTTGATGGCATCATGCGAATTCAACACCGACCAGGTATGCACCGATGGTGCTGGTGCTATGCCGGACATAACCCTCGACATAACTCGTGCCGCAGTCGGTGTAGGCGCGGATTGTCGTGTTGGGAGGGAGTGACTCTCGGGTTCGGATGCCCACACCGGTTCGGCTGATGTCCTTCGCCTGAACTGTTTGTTTCCTGGCGTGCCGGGTGCCGGGGTTGATTTCAATATTGATCATCCGGCTCCATTTGAAGCGTTGGTGACGTCGCTTGCCGGTGTAGTTGTCGGCACTACCTAGCCGGCGGGCGTCGCTCAGCCAGGACTGAATGATCCCAGCGCTTGCGTTCACTTGTGAGGCTCGTGTCTTCTTGGTTGGTACCCACGGCTGATGCACAGCGGCCATTTTCATCATCGGACATTCCTTTTTTGTGGAAGAGTCAGGCGAACGAAATCTCTTAGACGCTTCACCGGTAAAGACAAACTCTTCAGCGAATGGTTGAGCGCGAACACGAACATTTCACGCTTCCTGATGACGAATTGTTGGTGATGGGACTTCAACGGAACCGAGGCGATAATGAATGATGGGATGGTGGTCGGTTCGCGTTACTCTCGGTCTATTCTGCCAGGACTGATTTCTCTGCTTCAAAAAAAATTGGACGCGTCCGCTTTGTGGGTCCGGTAACACGATCTGGGTTGGGGCGTTTTGGCCAGTTATCCGTCGTTCGGATTATTCGTAGCCACGGACACCCCGGCCCCTTGTTCAGAGTCAAGCGATGCGGCGTGTTGTGTATCGCCCAGGACGTCTTTCTTATCTGCCGATTTGTTTGACGTTTCCAGTGTTGCGATTTTTTCAAGCTGACGTTCCAGCGCTCTTTGCCTCGTTCCAATCATCTCTCGGTATTGATCGACCGCATTATCGAGGTGTTTCCCCATCTTGTCCGAGGTCTTGAGGTAGTTGGCCCACTGTTTCTTGAATTCTGCCAGCAGTTTGAGGATCTGCCTGGAGGCTTGCTCGAGGTAGAAGTTTTCCGTTGCCTGTCGTACGACCGCAAGTATCGCATAGAGGGTCATGGGGGCGCACAGGACGACTTTCTTCTGGAGTGAATCATCCATCAGGGTTGGATCGGCATCGTGCAGGAATCCATAGACCTGTTCATTGGGAATGAACACAAGGACATAGTCGACGGTTCCATCTTCCGGCGCCACGTATTCCCTATCGGTTACGTCTTTGATCGTCGACTTGACGTCGCGCAGGAACTGCTGCGTCGCTGTCTGTCGCTCCTGTTCATTCGTTGCATCCATAACCTTCAGGTAGTTGTCTAACGGGAACTTCACGTCCATGTGAATGCGTTTCCCGCTGGGAAGGGGGAAGGTGAAGTCCGGTATTCGACGGTTGCTCATCTGCTTCTGGCGCTGGTAGTTGATGTTCTCCTTGAATCCGGCAAGTCGTAAGACATCTTCTGCCATGCGTTCCCCCCATTGCCCACGGCGTTTGGGGTTGGCGAGGGCGTCCTGAAGGCGGTTCGTCGTGTCCTGCAGTCTGTTCGTCGCGCGGGTGGCCTGTTCTACCTGGCCCTTGAGCAGGCCGTGCGATTCTCGCTGTGTCTTGTCGAATTGGTGGAGTTGCTCGGTGAGCAGGCCGAGCTTCTTTGTTACGTCTGTCATATGGTGGTCGATGAGGACCTTCTTGTTCTCGAGCCGGTCTTCGGATTGCTTTGATTGCTGCTCCATGCGAACGGAAGCGAGTTTCAGGAATTCCTCAGAATTCGCACTGAGTGCTTCTCTCGACAGATTGGCAAACGTGTCACGCAGTTGGGACATGGTCTGATTGATCTGTTCTTCAGTCGCCGCCTGTTTGGCTTCGGTTTCCTGCTGCCATCTGGTTCGGGCGGTTGCAAGCATGCGGTAGGCGACGAACGCGGCCGCTCCCGTTCCCAACAGGAACCCGATGACAAAACTCATAAAGGGCAGCATGATTCAACTCCTGTTGATCGAGGCAGGTTCTCGCATTCCACTTCGTTCGCTGTGTTGATCACAGCGTTACAGATTCGACAGGAATTCGTAGATCAGGCGTACACCGAATCCGGTGGCCCCTTTTGGGCAGATGGGCGTGTCCTTTTCGACGTCGCCCATGCCGGCGATATCAAGGTGGGCCCACGGGGTTCCTTCGTTGACGAACTGCTTCAGGAAGGTGCCGCCGATGATGGCGTGTGCTGCGCGTCCACCGGAGTTTTTCAGGTCGCTGTCGTCACCGCGAATCAATTCGAGGTACTCATCGTCGAGGGGCAACTGCCAGAGCTTCTCATTGACGGCCTCACCGGCTTCCAGCAGTTTTCGGGTCAATGCGTCGTCGTTGCTCATGATGCCGGCACGTTGATTACCGAGAGCAACAACGACGCCACCGGTAAGGGTCGCCAGATCGATCATCAGGCGGGGCTTGTATTCGCGTTCCGTGTAGGTGAGTGCATCTGCCAGTACCATGCGTCCTTCAGCGTCCGTGCTGATGATCTCAACCGTCTTGCCGTTGAGCATCGTGATGATGTCATTGGGGCGGTACGCTTCCCCCGAGATCATGTTCTCGGCGGCTGCGATGACGCCGATGACCGGTGTACGGCATCCAGCTGTCGCGACAGCGTGCATGGCGCCAATGACGGCCATGCCGCCACACTTGTCGTACTTCATGCCGACAATGCCATTCTTGTCTTTCAGTGAATAACCACCGGTATCAAATGTGATGGCTTTGCCGACAAGCGCGACCGGTTGGGACTTTGTGGACTTCGCACGTGTTGATTGCGATCTGGATTTTGGTGATCCAGTTCGGCCGGGGTAGGTCAGGATGATCAACCTTGAACGGGTTTTGCTTCCGATGCCTACCTGAACGATCCCGTTGGCTTTCATGCGGGTCAGTTGCTTGTCGTCGAGAACCTTGCAACCGAGGCCCCAGGCTTTGGCCATCTTCTTGCAATACGCTGCGAGCGTCACCGGATTGATGATGTTGGGGGGTTCATGCCCGAGGCTGCGCGCCGTGTTGGTCGCTTCACAGACGGCCATGGCCTGCGCAATTCGTTTGCGAACGGAGGCATTGACCGCCGAAGCTGGAACGGCAAACACGAGTTGGTTCCTTGTTGCCGTCGTTTTGTGGCGATCGAACGTGTAATTCCCGAGTTTCATACCCTCCAGAAACGAGACCAGATCGTCGTGCGACGGATCGCTGAAATCGGACGGGTCCAGGGTGGCGCGGCGAATCCCGCGTTCCCGCAGTGCCTGCGCAACGATGCCGCCGACGTTCCTAATTCTTGATGGTGTGCTTTCTGCTTTTCGGCCGAGCGATATTTGCAAGACCGACTCTGTCTTTTGTATGTGGAACGTCAGTTCGGCAAGCTTGGTGCCTGGTTGCGATGCGGATGATTTGCCTGTGTTCTTGCCGAATCGGGGGCGAACGGTGATTTCGTCCGTACTCTTGCGCTTGGTATTGAATTCGATTTTCACGAGTGGGCTCCGTCCATGGATCGTGTACTGCGGTTCAAATGCGGGATTCGTGGCCGCGGTCTCAATCCCGCTGGGCCCGGTCCGGACGTCTGTTTGTGGAAGACGTTGGGTTGGCGATCCCGATCTTCGGCGTCATCCCCGCCAAGGTCTGAATATGTGTGGTTCAGGCTACTGAGTTTCGTCCATTCCTGAACGACTTTGATGGTACGCCGAGTGATGCCTGATCGCAACGTTGTGTTGTGCGCGGTCATCACGCGAAACAACTCGGCGGTGCTGGAATCGACGTGCGATAACTAGAATCCCGTTTTTGACCGTCTTGGTTCGTGTTGTTTTCGGATGCCTTCCACGTTGAGCATTCTGGTATGCCCCTTGCTACTTTTTCGGTTCCTGAGGGTGGGGGGATTGCCAGGCGCTCGGGTGCCCGGTTGTCCCCTGCAGATGGTGTCTGGGGGGAAAAGTCCATGAGCATGCTGACGCATTACAGGTTCGGAAGAGCGGGTCGCTGTCTGGCATGCCTGGCCGTCGTCATGACACTGACGCTCATCGTTGGATGCCAATCGGGTGACCGATCCGTGGTGCGTCATTATGATTCGTTTCCGCGCCAGGACCTGTTATTCAGTTCTCACTTCAATCGCCATGCTGTGGAGAATGTGCGTTCAGCGTGGCCTTCGACGACCATCGACAACGGCGATATCACCGAATTTCGCACGATCTGGCTTGATCAGCAGGGTCTCTCGCTTCTTGGTCGTGATTTTACCCGTCGAACCTACCGTAGCGTGACGCGTGGGCGTCGCGGCAACTGAGATCTCCACAATCCACAGTCCTTGCTTGAACTCTTGCTTGCGGGAAGTCATTGCTGTAATATGACTTACGGTCGCTTGGCGGTCGTTGGTTATCGCACCAAAAATGGTTTCGTGTTCATTTCAGCCGCATGCATCGGACGGCTACAGCGGTCTGATCAACTGGCGAATGTCGGTTTGTGCGGTTGTTTGTTGATGCGGTGCGATTTGAGAAGGACTCTTCGCCGCCTGTTTGAGCCTTGCGCCGCCTGTTTACGGTTTGTTTCATATCGGTCGTGCTTGCATCGTGATGTGATCGACGGCCTTGTGTGACATGCGGCCGGGACTGGAATTGGCTTGGTTGGGAGCCATGAATCGCCACTAGCGCAGGTCCAT